>NZ_DJTP01000045.1:0-110390 GCF_002440405.1 Empedobacter sp. UBA6305
AATCAAAATGCACAACGGGTTAAAAAATAATTATATTATAAGAATTGATAGGATAAAGTGCTAAAAGAATTGATTTACTACTAATGAAAAATGTTGATTCTTTATACGGTAAATAATATATTTTTTTATTTGTTAGTGTAGATAAATCATACGAATTATTTCTGCTTTTTTTAAGCTTTGAGTTATTTGTATTTTTTCTTTTGATTTTTTCTTTTGATTTTCTTTGTTTTATATTTTTTTCATGGTTAATAGAATCTTTAATTTCAAAATTAGATATAATTGTATTTTTAGAAATGTAAAAAGTAGTATTTTCTTTTATTGTGACTAAACCTTTAGAAATTGTTGGAATAGAATCATCTCTTTCTTTTATTTCAACATTATGCGCATTAATATAAATTGAACAAAAAAAGCAAAACAATAAAAGGTAAGTAGATGAGAAATGATCGAGAAATAGAAATAAAACTCGTCTCATAATCCATATTAATTAGTTAATTAAGTTAAAGATACATGATTTAAAACAGTTTTTTGAATATTTAACATTTATTATTATAAAAATTTTTTCTGAAACAAATCATTCGACTTTCTGAATTTTAAGTTTTAGTATCTACTCTTAATAATAGAAAACTAAACAAAATATTAAAAGGTTTAATAACCAAAATATAATTTACAAAAATGTAACTTATTTTTTTCTCTCTTTGTTGTCATATTCAATATTTCAACAAAGAGTATTGTTAAAAATATTTACGAATAAATTTATTTCCAAACAACTACATTCATCATCTTTTGAAAAGAAATTTTTATAGTGTTTTATGTACATTATTAAAAAACTTTTTAATACTTTTACAAAACATCATCTCGATGTATTTTTTTAAATTTAAAATGTAATCGATTACATTAATTTTAATAAATAACTATTATGATAAATTCTGAATTTAGATATGCACATCATCCTAATGATGTTAAAAAATATACAACTGAAGAACTAAGAGAACATTTTTTAATTCCTGATATATTTATAGAAGATCAGGTGAAGTTAGTCTATTCGATGTATGATCGCTTGATTATTGGTGGTATTTACCCAGCTAATCATGCAATAACTTTGGAACCAACAACAGATCTTAAAGCAGATTTTTTTTTAGAGAGAAGAGAATTAGGAATTATAAATGTTGGTGGAAAAGGAAAAGTAACTGTTGATGGAACTGAATACGAATTGAACAACAAAGAAGCTTTATATATTGGTAAAGGAAATAAAGAAATCGTTTTTGATAAACTAAATAACGAACAACCTTTGTTTTATATCAACTCTGCTCCTGCTCATCATTCGTATCCAACTAAGAAGATTACAAAAAATGAAGCTGAAATTGTTGAGTTAGGCGATTCTAAATATGCAAACAAAAGAACAATTAATAAACTTATTGTAAATAGTGTTTTAGAAACTTGTCAATTACAAATGGGTATGACCGAATTACATCCTGGTAGTGTATGGAATACAATGCCAGCTCATACACATGAAAGACGAATGGAAGCATATTTTTATTTTGATTTAGAACAAGGACAATCAATTAGCCACTTTATGGGACAACCAAATGAAACGCGTCACATTTTCTTACAAAACAATCAAGCAGTTATTTCACCAGAATGGTCTATTCACTCGGGTGTAGGTACTTCAAATTATACTTTTATTTGGGGAATGGCTGGTGAAAATATGGATTACAGCGATATGGATGGTGTAAATACGGATGAATTAAAATAATAGAATTATGAATTTATTTGATTTATCAGGAAAAATAGCTTTAATCACAGGTGGAACACATGGTTTAGGATTAGCAATGGCAGAAGGATTGGCACAAGCTGGTGCTGAGTTAGTTATTACAAGTACAACTCCTTCAAAACTTGAAGAAGCTTTACAATATTATAAAAGTAAAGGATTTACTGTAACAGGATATATTTTTGATGTAACTGATCAACCACAAGCAAAAAAACAAGTTGAATTGATCGAAAAGAATCATGGTCAAATTGATATTCTTGTGAATAATGCTGGAATTATCAAACGTGTTCTTGCGGTAGATATGGATGTCGAAGATTTCAGAAAAGTTATCGATGTCGATTTAGTTGGTCCTTTCATCATGTCGCAATTGGTTGCAAAAGGAATGATTGAGCGTAAAACTGGAAAAATAATTAATATTTGTTCGATGATGAGCGAATTGGGACGAGACAATGTTTCTGCCTACGCTTCGGCAAAAGGTGGATTGAAAATGTTAACGCGCAACTTAGCTACAGAATGGGCAAAACATAACATTCAAGTAAACGGAATCGGACCTGGTTATTTTGCAACTTCACAAACAGAGCCGATTCGTGTGGACGGAAATCCTTTCAACGAATTTATTATCAACAGAACGCCGACTGGTCGTTGGGGAAATCCCGAAGATTTAGCTGGAACAGCGGTTTTCTTAGCTTCGGAAGCGAGTAATTTTGTTAATGGACAAATCATTTATGTCGATGGAGGAATTTTAGCAACAATAGGTAAACCATCAAACGAGTAAAATTTAAATATTATATGAAATCATTTATAACTGATACATTTTTATTACAAAATAAATATGCCGAGGAATTGTATTTCAACTATGCTGAAAAACTTCCTATTATAGATTATCACAATCATTTATCGCCAAAAGATATTGCAGAAAATAGAGTTTTTGAAAATATTTCGAAAGTTTGGATTGCTGGAGATCATTACAAATGGCGTGCAATGCGAACGTTAGGAATTAACGAAAATTGCATCACAGGAAATGCTTCTGATTTAGAAAAATTTGAAGCGTGGGCGAAAACTGTTCCTCATACGCTTCGAAATCCTTTATTTCACTGGACTCATTTAGAATTAAAACGATATTTTGGAATCGATGAATTATTGAACGAAAATAACGCAAAAGAAATTTTCGAGAATACTTCCGCTCAATTACAACAAGCAGATAAATCTTGTCAAGGTTTATTAAGTTTAGTAAATGCTGAAACGGTTTGCACAACTGAAGATCCGACAGATACGTTAGAATATCATATAACGTTAAATAAAAGCAATTTCAAGACAAAAGTTAGTACAGCTTTTCGACCAGATAAAGCGATTCTAATTGAAAATCAGGATTACAATTCTTACATCAATAAACTTTCTGAAGTTGTTGGTTTCGAAATTAATTCGTTCCAAAACTTGAAAGATGCGTTATATAATCGAATTGAAGCGTTTAATGCAATCGGTTGCAAAATTTGTGATCATGGTTTGAATAATATTTCTTACGTAGAATTTACTGATATTGAAATTAATACAATTTTCGAATCAAAAAGAAATAATCAACCGTTAAATCATACTCAAATCGAGCAATTCAAAACTGCCCTACTTCTATTTTTAGGGGAAACATATCACCAATTTGGATGGATTCAACAATATCATTTAGGCGCACTTCGCAATAACAATGCTCGTATGCATCGTATTTTAGGTCCTGATACAGGTTGGGATTCTATCGGAGATTTTAAACAAGCGGCTAATCTTTCTAAATTCTTAAATAGACTTGACGGAAATGATAAATTAACAAAGACAATCATCTATAATTTGAATCCAGCTGATAACGAAATTTTCGCAACAATGATTGGAAATTTCAATGATGGAAGCGTAAAAGGAAAAGTGCAATTTGGTTCGAGTTGGTGGTTTTTAGATCAAAAAGATGGAATCATCAAACAACTAAATGCCCTATCTAATATGGGGTTAATAAGTTGCTTTATTGGAATGTTAACAGATTCAAGAAGTTTCTTATCTTTCCCTAGGCATGAGTATTTCAGACGAGTAATCTGTAATTTATTCGGAGAAGAAATGGCAAATGGCGAATTACCAAATGATATTGAATTAGTTGGAAAAACAATATCAGATATCTGTTATTACAATGCAAAAGAATATTTTGATTTTTAGATTTATTTATGAGCAATAATATTTTGACTTTTGGAGAAGTTTTAATGAGAATTTCTCCATCAAATCATAAAACTTTGCAACAAAGTAAAGAAGTAGAATTCTTTTTTGGTGGAACAGAAATGAATGTTGCAGCTTCTTTGTCTACTTTTGGTTGTAAAACGCAACACGTCTCAAATGTTTCGAATGATTTTGTTGGAGATGCAGCTATTTCCTACATGAAAAGTCTAGGAATTGATGTTTCATTTATTAAAAAAAATGAACATCCACTTGGATTATATTTTTTAGAAGTTGGTTCTGATGTCAGACCAAGTCGTATCGCTTATAACCGATTAAATGGTTCTTTTTCAAATATAAAACCAAACGAAGTTGATTGGAATAAAGCCTTAGAAAATTGCAACTTTTTCCATTGGACAGGAATTACACCTGGAATTTCAGAATCTGCTTACGAAACGTTGAAGCAAGGTTTACAATTCGCTTATTTCAAAGGTATTCATATCACAACTGATCCTGCTTATAGAAGTAATTTATGGAATTACGGGAAGAAAGGACAAGATATTTTGAAAGAATTAATCGGATATTCAACCATTTTTATTGGTGGAGTGAATGAAATCAATGAAATTTTAGAAACAAATTTCTCAACGGATAAGAATGGATTTACTGAAGCATCTAAAACATTGATGAAAGAAATTCCGTCAATTCAAAAAGTATTTGATAAAGTTAGAATTGGAATTAATGCAAGTTCGCAAGCAACACAAGGTAGAGCTTGGATTAATAATGAATATTTAGAAACAGAAGAAATTCATATCAACCATGTCGTTGATAGAATTGGAACTGGCGATGCATTTGCTGCAGGTTTGATTTATGGTTTGATTAATCACGATGATCAATTTGCTTTAAATTTTGCAAACGCAGCTTGCGCAATGAAACATACTATTTTAGGTGACACAAATTTAGCTTCTGTTGATGATATTTTAGAGTTAGTTAATGGAAATTTTGGAGGAAGAATAAAAAGATAAAAATGGCACGATTTACAAGAATAGAAGTCGCTTTAAAAGCAAAAGAAACTGGAATTGTTCCTGTTTTTTACCATCAAGACATCGAAATTTCTAAAAAAATTATAAAAGCTTGTTACGATGGTGGCGCAAGATTATTTGAATTTACAAACAGAGGCGATTTTGCGCACGAAGTTTTTTCTGAATTAAATAAATATGCGGCAAAAGAATTACCCGAATTAATCTTAGGAATAGGCTCTGTTTTAGACGCACCAACAGCAGTATTATATCTTCAATTTGGAGCAAACTTTATTGTTGCCCCTTCTTTAAATCCTGAAGTAGCAAAAGTTTGTAACCGAAGAAAAGTAGCTTGGATGCCTGGTTGTGGATCTGTTTCGGAAATTTCTTTAGCAGAAGAATTAGGAGCAGAAATCGTTAAAATATTTCCTGCAACACAAGTTGGAGGACCAGATTTTATCAAAGCTATAAATGGACCAATGCCTTGGACGAATATTATGCCAAGCGGAGGTGTTATGCCTACAAAAGAAAGCATAACAAGCTGGATAAATGCTGGCGCTTATTGTGTTGGAATTGGATCACAATTGTTCACAAAAAATTCATCAAATGAATATGATTACTCTCAAATTGAACGAACAGTTGGAGAATCAATACAAATTTATAAAGAATTAAAAAATATATGATTTAAAGGAAGAAGTCAAAAATAATAAATCACAAAAACACACTAAATGAAGAACGAAACTTCCATTAAACCAAGTAATTTTAGATGGACTATTTGCAGTTTACTATTTGTTGCCACAACCATAAATTACTTAGATCGTCAAGTTTTATCATTAACTTGGAAAGATTACTTAGTTCCAGAGTTTCACTGGAATAATAATGACTACGGAAATATTACCGCACTTTTTTCAATATTTTATGCTGTAAGTATGTTATTTGCTGGCCGATTTATTGACAAAATGGGAACTAAAAAAGGTTTCTTATACGCTATTGCAATTTGGTCAATTGGAGCATGTTTACACGCTTTTTGTGGAATTGCAACAGCAGGGTATATTACAGATAATTGGTTTGTTGGATTTGCTGGAGCAAAAGAAATCTTAGAAAAAGTAAGTGACACCTCATTAATTATTTCAACAAGTGTTAGCTTATTTATTTTTGCTCGATTAATTTTAGCAATCGGTGAAGCTGGTAATTTTCCAGGAGCAATCAAAGCAACAGCCGAGTATTTTCCGAAAAAAGACCGTGCGTTTGCAACAAGTATTTTCAATGCTGGTGCTACTGTAGGAGCATTAGCTGCTCCTCTTACAATTCCATTTATTGCAAAATCGATGGGTTGGGAAATGGCTTTTATCATCATCGGAGCATTAGGATTTATTTGGATGGGATTTTGGATTTATTTATACCAAGTACCACACAAACATCCAAAAGTTAATAGCGCTGAATTAGAGTATATTCAACAAGATATAGAAGAAAATACAGAAACATCTACAGAAGGAAGAAAACTAACTTTTTCTGAATGTTTTAAATACAAACAAACGTGGGCTTTTATCTTCGGAAAATTTATGACAGACGGTGTTTGGTGGTTCTACCTTTTTTGGACTCCAGCTTACTTAAGTTCAGTCTACAAGATGGATAGCACACAAAGTGCCTTACCTTTGTTTGTACTTTACATCATCACATTACTTTCTATTATTGGGGGATGGTTACCAAAATATTTTGTCGATAAATTAAACATGAATCCATATTCGGGAAGAATGCGCGCAATGTTAATTTTTGCTTTCTTTCCATTATTGGCATTATTAGCTCAACCTCTTGGTGCAACCTCTTTTTGGATTCCCGTAATTATCATCGGTATTGCTGGAGCAGCTCATCAAGCTTGGTCTGCAAATATTTTCTCTACAGTTGGTGATATGTTTCCTAAAAGTGCTATTGCTACAATAGTTGGAATCGGTGGTATGGCTGGTGGAATTGGTTCTTTTTTGATCAATAAATCATCAGGAGTTTTGTTTGATTATTCACACAAAAACTGGACAACTATCGATGGTACTCCATTATTAGAAAAATATCCTCAATACATCAACGAAAGATTACCAGAAAATTTACTTTCAGATTTAGAAAAATCAGGAGCAATTATAGTTGATGGAATCAACAAAGGTTATATGATCATTTTTACAATTTGTGGGGTTGCTTATTTAACAGCATGGATTGTCATGAAAATATTAGTACCAAAATACAAAGTGATTAAATAATCAATTTAAATTCAATAACTTGAAAACAAAATTAAATAAAAAACTATATCATCAAGAAAATGAACTTCCTATAAAAATTATTCAATTTGGAGGTGGAAATTTTATGCGCGCTTTTACAGACTATGTAATCGATAAACTGAATAAAGATGCCAATTTTAATGCAGGAATCGCAAACATAAAAGTGACACCTTCTGGAAGTTCATTTCATACTTTTGAAGAACAAGATAATCTGTATACTTTATTTATTCGAGGAATTAAAAAAGGTGAATTGATTGATGAAAATCGTGTTATTTCTGCGATTCAAAAATCGATTAATCCTTATAAAGAATACCAAGATTTTTTGAAATTAGCAAAAGAAGAACAATTGGAATTTGTTTTTTCTAACACAACAGAATCTGGAATTGTATTTGATCCTTCAGAAAACAAATTAGAAAATGCGCCCCACGAAAATTTTCCTGCAAAATTAACTGCGTTCTTATATGAAAGATATCTTTATTTTAATGGAGATACTGACAAAGGTTTAACAATTATTCCATGTGAATTAATTGAGAATAACGCCATTATTTTGAAAGATTATATTTTAGAATACGCTAAATTATGGAACTTAGAAAATGAATTTATTACTTGGATTAACACTTCAAATAAATTTCATAATACATTAGTAGACAGAATTGTACCTGGATTTCCAAAAGATGATTTAGAAAGCTACACAAATCAGTTAGATTATGAAGATGAATTGATTGTCGTTTCAGAAGCGTTCTTATTTTGGGCAATTGAAGGCGATGAAAAATTGGAAGAAAAAATTCCTTTTAGTAAAGCAAATGAACAGATTTTGCTTGTCAAAAATATAGCACCTTATCGTACTTCTAAAGTTCGAATTTTAAATGGCGCTCACACTTCAATGGTTCCTTTTTCTATTATGTTAGGTATAGAAACTGTTCGTGATGCAATCGATAACAAAGTAGCTGGAGATTTTATTAAAAATATTATTTATAATGAAATCATTCCTATCCTTGATTTACCAGAAGAACAATTAAAAGAATATACAGAAGATGTTTTAGATCGATTTAGAAATCCTTTTATCAAGCACTATTTATCGAGTATAGCGTTAAATTCTATCTCTAAATTCAAAGTTCGTGTTCTTCCAAGTTTATTAGATTATGTAGAGAAATTCAATCAAATTCCGAAAGGAATTACATTTTCTTTGGCTTGTTTAATTCGTTTTTACAAAGGTGATTGGAACAATGAAGAATTACCTATAAATGATGACGAAGCGATTATAAGTGAGTTCAGAAATATTTGGAAAAACAATGATTATCAACAAATAAGTCATTCTGTTTTGAAGAATATAAATTTCTGGGAACAAGATTTGACAAAGGTTAATCAATTAGAAAATGAAATTGAAAAAGCTCTTCGGCTAATTGATGAATATGGAATTGAAAAATCTTATGAAATATATAGCAACCAAACGATTTAAGAGAAAAAAATGCAGAAAAAAGCTATAAAAGTTAATCCAACGGATAATGTAATTGTTGCATTAGTTGACCTAAAAGTAAATGAAATTGTGGTCGTTGATAATGCTGAATATGAAATTCAGAAAGATACGAATGCGAAACACAAGTTTGCTGCAATAGATTTTGTAGAAAATGACACGATTACGATGTATGGTATTACTGTCGGAAAAGCCGTTTGCAACATAAAAAAAGGTGAAGTTATTACGACTGAAAATGTAAAACATCAAAGTTCTAAAGTCGAAAAGAAAACAGCTACAACGTCATGGACTCCTCCAAATATCGATAAATGGAAAGACAAAACATTTATGGGATATCACAGAGAAGACGGACAAGTTGGAACGGAAAATATTTGGTTGTTTTTTCCTTTGGTTTTTTGCGAAAATAGAAATGTTGAAATTTTGAAAGATGTTTTCGAAAAAGAATTATTATTCGAAAAACCATCAAAACATCAACTGCTTTTACGTTCGTTAATTCAGAATTCTGATGAAAACGAGCAAGACACAGATGAAGAAGACACTAGAGTATTCAAAAATATTGATGTTAAATTCGTTACACATCAAGGAGGTTGTGGCGGAATTCGACAAGATGCTGAAGCTTTAGGAAGATTGCTTGCTGGATATGTAAACAATCCGAATGTCGCTGGTGCAACAGTCCTGAGTCTTGGGTGTCAGAATTTACAAGTTGATATTTTTAAAGAAGCTTTACATAAAATCAATCCTGATAATCAAAAACCAATTATCGTTTACGAGCAACAAAAATCTGGAACAGTTGATAATATGTTGAACGGTATTATTAAAGATTCGTTCGAAGCAATCAAAAAAGCCAATGAAATTGAACGTAAACCAGCTCCATTATCTAAATTAGTTTTAGGATTAGAATGTGGAGGATCAGATGGTTTTTCTGGTATTTCTGCTAATCCAACCTTAGGCTATTTATCAGATATTATGGCTGCAATTGGAGGTGCTACCATTTTGTCCGAATTTCCCGAATTGTGCGGAGTTGAACAAGAATTAATCAATCGTTGTGTGAATGAAAAAGATGCCGAAAGATTTTTACAATTAATGAAAGATTTCGAAGATTCTGTTGTTGCCGCTGGTTCTGGATTTGACATGAATCCTTCTCCTGGAAATATAAAAGATGGATTAATAACAGATGCGATGAAATCTGCTGGTGCAGCTAAAAAAGGGGGTTCCTCTCCTATTCAAGATGTTTTAGATTATACAGAATATATCAAAAAACCTGGTTTAAATTTGCTATGTACACCAGGAAATGATGTTGAATGTACAACTGCATTAGTCGGAACTGGATCTAATATCGTCTTGTTCACTACAGGTTTAGGAACGCCTACTGGAAATCCTGTTGCCCCTGTTGTAAAAATTTCTTCGAACACAGCATTACAAGAAAAAATGCCTGATATTATCGATTTTAATACGGGAGAAATCATTACTGGAAATAAAACAATTGAAGAAACCGCTAACGAACTTTTAGAATTTATCATAAAAGTTGCAAGCGGTGAAGTCAAAGTAAAAGCTAAGATTTTAAATCAAAACGATTTTATCCCTTGGAAAAGAGGCGTTTCTTTATAACCTATTTTCTTTTCGAAGATTTTCGAATATGAATTTGAGGATTTAAAACAACCTTTTTTTCTATGCTTATCCCTGAAAAATTTTCGTTCATATATTCCAGAAATACTTGAGCGGAAATTTTTCCCATTACATCTGGTGTCTGATCTACACTACTAATAGGTAATTCCATATATTGCGTAAATGGCTCATTACTAAAACCTATTATTGCAACATCTTCAGGAATGCTTATATTTTTCTTTTTCAATTGTTGACAAGCTCCCAACGCTGCATAATCACTGGCCGAGAAAATACCATCTGGTGGCGATGATAAATTCCATAATGTTTTTATTGCTTCAACCCCATCTTCTATCGAACTTTTAATTGAAAAAACATATTCTTCTTTAAAAGCTAATTTATTATCTTTCAATGCATCGATATAACCATTGTAACGATTCTGATAAATCTCTAAACGCAAATCTCCAGATAAATGACAAATTCTACGACAACCTTGTTTAATCAAATGCTCGGTTGCCAAATATCCACCCTTATAATCATCAATTGTTACAGTACTGATTCCTGCAATATCTTTTTTACGGTCAAAAAATATGATTGGAGTATTAGATTCTTTTGCAGTTTCTATGTGCGAAATATCTTCCGTCGTTTTAGAAACAGACATAAAAATACCATCAACCTGTGCATTCAATAATGTATTTAGTTGTTTTCTTTCTAAATCTACATCTTCGTGACTTTGACAAATAATAACATGGTAACCATGTGGAGACAACTCCTCTTCTATCCCACGAATTAGAGATGAGAAAAAATTTGTATTAATATAAGGAACAATAATCCCAATATTATTTGTCTTCCCACTTTTTAGAGCCTGCGCTAAAGTATTTTGTTTGTAATTAAGCTCTTTAGCAGCTTTCATAACCAACTCTTTCGTTTTCTGACTAATTTTAGGATGATCGTTTAAAGCCCTCGAAACGGTAGCAGCACTAATATTCAATTTTTCAGAAATATCATATATTGTAGCACTTTTTTTCATAATAAGGTAAAATTCAAGTTCGTTATCAAGATTCGGTAAATATAAATTAAATCTCAATAGTATTATATAGTAATGTATAAATTACAATGGTTCTAAAACTATTAAAAAGCATTCAAAACACATTTGTAATCGATTACAAATTTACTTCAATTTATATATTTTTATATTCAAAAATTCAATAAATCACCAAAAAAATTATGATCTAAATTAACCACTTTAGCTTATTTAAGTTAGAGTATATATAAATATCAGTCAACACAAACAGATATTGTATTAAATATCAATAACTAACAAATAGATTAATTATTTTTTATAAATTTTAATATTTTATTTGATTTTAAAAAAAATAGTTATATTTTAGTGTACTATATACACTTTTATATTTAATAATGTAATCGATTACGCTAAAAATTATTTAGTTTAACAGAAGAAACACAAAACCACACATATGAGGATATCTAAAATTAAGTTATTCACGCTTTTGCTTCTACCAATTGCGAGTTTTGCGCAAGAAGAAATAAAAGTTTCCGGAACAGTTAAATCATCTATTAATAATTCACCTCTTAATGGAGTTGACATTTATGTAGATGGGACAACGTACGAAACAATTACAGATGAAAATGGATTTTATGAAATTGTTGTTCCAGATAACTCGACTTTAACCATTACCTATGATGGTTATGAAATACAGACTATTCCTGTTAATAAGAAAGGAACAATCGATATAAAACTGAAAGATCTTGTTGCAACAGAGCAACAAAATCTAAATGAAGTTGTTGTAATTGGATATACAACTGTAACACGTGATGAATTAACAGGTTCTGTGGCAAGTGTAAATGCTGATCAGATAAAAGATATGGCAGTAAATTCTGCTGCTGAAGCTATACAAGGTCGATTAGCTGGTGTACAAGTTAGTATGTCCGAAGGTGCACCAGGAGCTGATGTTACAATTAAAGTTCGTGGAGGCACATCGATTACACAAGACAACAGCCCTCTGTATATCGTGGATGGAATACAAGTAGAAAATGCCTTATCTATTTTATCTCCACAAGAAATTGCAAGTATTGATGTTTTAAAAGATGCAGCTTCTACTGCTATTTATGGTGCGAGAGGTGCAAACGGTGTTGTGCTTATTACGACAAAAAGTGGTTTCAACATGCCTACACAAGTTACTTATTCTAATTATACTGGATTTAGAGAAATTCAGAATAAGTTAGAAGTAATGACTCCGTATGAATTTGTACGTTATCAGTATGAATTGTATAATATTAATAATGATGAGCAATTAGCAGATTCTTTCAGAAAAAGATATGGAGATTTTAACGATATAGATATCTATAAAAGTATGGAAGCGAGAGATTGGCAAGAAGAAGTTTTTGGTAGAAAAGCTTTTTCTCAAAATCATAACGTTTCGATTGTTGGTGGAAATAAATCGACTGATTTCAGTTTAAATTTAAATCACATCAACGAAGATGGAATTATGCTGAATTCTAGTTACAAAAGAAATTTAGCAAACTTCAAATTAAATCATAAAATCAGCGACAAAGTAAAAACGGGAGTTAGTTTTAGATATAGTAAAGATAAAATCATGGGAGCTGGTACTTCAAATACAGGTTCTCAATCAAATAACAGACTTCGTAATTCAGTGAGATATCAACCTTTTGCTGCTCCAGGAAACGAATCGTATGTTGATTTCTTCGATCCAGATTATTATGCACAAACAAACCTTACAAGTCCTGTTTTGCTAGCGAATAATGAAGTAAGAGAAGACGAAAGACAAAACCTTTTGATGAATGGTTACTTGTCTTGGCAAATTGTCAAAGGGTTAACCTTCAAATCTGTTTTTGGTTATGTACAAACAGATCGCAATGACAATAGTTTTTACGGAAATATCACAAGTGTTGCAATGGCAAATGCTAATCTTCCTGTGGTTGATATGCGTGCAAGTCAAACAAGAAGAATTTCAAATTCAAATACATTACAATATTCACCAAGATTAGGTTCTACTCATAAACTAGATGTAATGATTGGACAGGAAATTGTAAAAACAGACGGAGAAACATCAAGAACGTATATCAAATGGTTACCAAAAAATATTTCGGCTAATCAAGCATTTTCTAATTTGCAAAGTGCGGTTCCTCCTGCAGGAATGGTACAAGATCCAGTTTCAACATCAGTAAATGTGGATCGATTGGCTTCGTTTTTTGGACAAGTTAATTATTCGTTCAATAAAAAATATATGTTAACACTTTCTGTCAGAACAGACGGATCGAGTGTATTCTCTCCTGATAATCGTTATGCTACCTTCCCTTCTGCTTCATTTGCTTGGAATGTTGCAAGAGAAAATTTCTTAAAAGATTCTTCTTGGATTGACGAACTAAAATTACGTTTAAGCTATGGTACTTCGGGTAATAACCGCATTGAGCCATTCTTATATTCAACATTCTTTAGTAGTTCAAGTAACTGGGGATATTCATTTGATAATGCTGTAGTTCCAGGTTTAGCTCCTAATGAAAGGTTGGCAAATTCGGGTGCAAAATGGGAAAAAACAATTTCTAAAAACATTGGATTAGATTATACTTTATTCAATAAACGTGTTTATGGTAGTATCGATGCTTATGTAACAAATACAAAAGATTTATTATTATTGGCTAAAATTCCGCAAACAGGCGGATACGAATACCAATATCAAAACTCTGGTGAAACGGAAAACAAAGGAATTGAATTTACAATAGGTGCTGATATTGCGAAATCTAAAAACTTTAAATGGAATGTAAACTTCAATATTTCTCATAATCAAAATGTTATCAAATCTTTAGGAAAAGATGTAACTGGTGATGGTCTACAATACTATTATCAATCATCTGGATGGGTAAATAATTTGCAAGATTTCAAAGTTGAAGTAGGTAAACCTATCGGACAATTCTATGGTTATGTAACAGACGGATGGTACAAAGTGAGCGATTTCGATTACAATCCATCAACTCAAAAATATACATTAAAAGCTGGTGTTGCAAGCAATTCTGCTGCGGCATTAGGTTCAAAAGATGTGCGTCCTGGAGATTTAAAATTGAAAGATTTAAATAACGATGGAATAATTGATGATAATGATAAAACAGTTTTAGGAAATGCTCAACCTAAATTCTATGGTGGATTTAATCAACAATTTCAATGGAAAAATATCGACCTAAGTATGTTCTTCACTTATTCTGTTGGTAATAAAGTTTACAATGCCAATAAAGTTGAGTTTACAACACAATATTTATACCGCGACAACAATATGTTAAAAGCAGTTGCTGGAGCTTGGAGAAATTTTGACGATAACGGAAATCGAGTAACAGATCCTACACAATTAGAAGCTCTAAACGCAAATGCTACATTTTGGTCACCTCCTTCTGGAAATTATATTTTACATTCTTATGCCATCGAAGATGGATCTTATTTAAGATTAAGCAACGTTACAGTTGGTTATTCTTTACCAGAAGATATGTTAGCAAAAACGAAATTTATTAGCAAAGTAAGAATCTACGCAACAATCAATAATTTATTTACAATTACTGGTTATTCTGGTTATGATCCTGAAGCAAATACAAGACGCACAAGTCCTTTAACTCCTGGAGTTGATTACGCTGCCTATCCACGAAGCAGATTTTTCTTAACAGGTATTAATGTTACTTTCTAATCTCAAAACACATCAAAAATGAAAACAAAAACAATTATAAAAATATTAGGCGTTAGCATCGTTTTATTAACAACAACATCATGCGATGATTATTTGGATGTTAGTAGCCCTTCCAATACTTCCGAAATAGAGGTTTACAACGATGCAAGTTACACTTACTCTGCTTTGGTTGGCGTATATAATCAATTGGCTGGTGATAATGGTTACGGAAACAGAATTTCTTCTATCATTGGACAAGCTGCAGATGATTTCAAAACATCAGGTGATTACAATTGTAACGATCGTCGTGGAATTAGTATGTACAATGCATGTCCTACAAATCCAGAATTAGACAAACCTTTCCGTCAATTATACACAGGAATCGAAAGAGCAAATTTATTAATTTATAATATTCCGACATCTGATGTCTACAAATCTGGAAGTGATAGTGACAAAAAGTTAATGGATAGATATTACGGAGAAGCATTGACGTTAAGAGCGCAATATTATTACGAATTAATCAGAAACTTTGGTGATGTTCCATTTCAAGATAAACCATCTTCTCAGTACGAACATATTTTCCTTCCAAAAACTGATCGTGATGAAGTGTATGAAGTTTTATTAAATGATTTAGAAACTGCTTCAAAAGTTATTCCATGGAGAGCCGAATCTGGAGATCCTACAACACGAATTACAAAAGCTTTTGTGAAAGGCTTACGTGCTCGTATTGCACTTGCTAGAGCTGGATATTCGTTGAGAAGACAGCCTGTACAGATGGTTAAAGGAACAAATCCAGAAAAATATTACCAAATTGCTCGCAACGAAACGTTTGACATTATGCAACAACGTGGAAGTCATAATATCAATCCAAATTACGAAGATGTTTTCCGTGCTATTCACGAAGGTCGCATGGATAATACAAACGAAATGATTTTTCAAGTAGGTGCTTTTGGCGGAAATGCGCGAACTGATAGTAAACTTGGTTATTACAACGGATTACGTCATAATGCAGCTTCTAAATGGAATGGTGGTGGCGGAATAAATGCTTTACCAACTTATTTTTATGAATTTGATAAATATGATCAAAGACGAGATGTAACAATCAATGCGTTCGAAATTAATGCAGATGATTTAACACAGGTGGTAAAAATTGATGCTTTAACAGACGGAAAATTTAGAAAGTCTTGGACAAAAGTAACTGGTCCTTCTCAAAATGTTGGAATCAATTGGCCTATTATGCGTTTTGCTGATGTTTTATTAATGTTTGCTGAAGCAGAAAATGAATTAAATGGTGGACCAACAGCTGCTGCAATAGATGCTTTAAGAGAAGTTAGAGCAAGAGCTTATGCGAACAATCCTGATAAAATGCCTGCGGTTACAGCGAATGGTTATCAAGGCTTTTTTGAGCAAATTGTACACGAAAGATTATTAGAATTTGGTGGAGAATCTATCCGAAAATATGACTTAATCAGATGGAATCTTTTAGGTCAAGTGGTAACAGAAACTCGTGTTAAATTACAAAATCTATTAGATGGAACGGGAGAATATGCCAATGTACCTAAATACATTTATTACAAAATTGGTAAATACGATCCAACGCAAACTGCACAAAAAACTGTTTTGAATTTAGATACTTATTTTGTTGGAAATGATAAAACAGAATTGTTTTACACGCCTTCTGTAGCTTCTACTCCAACGGGATATACACGCATAAACTGGCAAACTGGAATGGCTGCGACAATGATTAACGACGAGCGAAAAGGTTGGTTACAATATTACAAACCAAATCATTCAGAACTGTTGCCTATTTATCAAGACATCATCAATACAAACTATAATTTAACACAAGATTACGGATACTAAAACACAATTATTATGAAAAAAACTTTTTATAAAATATTGATTATAGGAACAGTATTACTTACTGCAAATGCTGTAATCTCTTGTAATGATGATGAATTTCAGTCAGAATCTAACGATCCAATGAGAATGTTTACACCATTGTCTTTATCTGCCGAAAATTTTGAAACAGAAACTAAAGTCACATGGTCACCTTCTCTGTATACTAATAATATTGACGAAACTTATACAACAGAAGTTTCAAGCGATTCGTTATTTACAAATCCAAAAGATATCATTTTAACAAAAAAAACAGATTCTGCTGGAGTTGTTATTACGGATCAAGAAATTCCCGTGAGAAAAAATTTCTTTATACGTGTTAAAACAAATGCTTACGAAAACAGACCAGAATCTCACTGGTCTGTTAGTAAGCGAATTAAAATTATTGGAATCCAAATTTTGCATCCTATTTATGATCCAAATATTCTGGAGAATCAAGCAACGGTTAGTTGGGATGTAACTGCTGGAGTAACTGAATTGAGATTTCAAGCATATACACAAGTTTCTGGTCAGGATCCTGTTTATGTTAGCGATCCTATTATAAGTCAAATTACAAGTAGCGAAGCTACTGCTGGACTTAAAACAACAAAAGGGCTTAATCCAAGTACACGATATACAGTCGAAATTTATAAAGGAAATACAAGCGTTGGTTCTCAGAATTTCACGACTAAATCGTCTACAAGTTATAGTGTTATTGCTAATTCTGGCGATGATTTAATCACCTTGATTAACAATGCAAAAGATGGTGATATCATTGGATTAAATCCTGGTAAATATGATTCTGGAGATAAATTGTTTGCAATTAATGCGAAGAAAATTTCATTGATTGGAATTTCTGGAAATCCAGAAGATACAAAAGTTTCTTTCAAAGAATTTACGTTAAATGATACTGGGGCTGGTTTACATCTAAAGAATATCGAATTAGATGGAAGCGCAAATACGGCAGATTATTTAATCAATTTGACAAGCAGCAGCAGCAATGGTGCGAAGGCTAATTTTGCAAATGTATTGATTGAAAACTGTATTGTAAGTAGTGTTAAAACCTCAGCTTTCAGAGCAAATAGAGGTCCAAATAGCGGATATGTAATGGATAAATTTGAGATTAAACATTCTTTCTTCAAGAATTTCCCAGCTTCATCTTACGGATTTTTACATTTAGACAAATTAGTTTTTAACGAAGTTAATATCGAAAATTCAACATTTACAGAAGTTGGAGATTTATTTATTCGATACAGAGAAAGTATTACTACGCCATCTGCTAACGCAACAATTAATGTCAACAATTGTACAATTAATAGTTTTGGACAAAGTTCTTCTTTTCCACTATTAGACAATAATAACGTGCCGATCAAAGCTAATTTTACCAATAATATTATTGCAAATTCGCCAAGAGTTGGAGGAAGTTTATCGAGTAATAATTTAATTCGTTTAGCTACTTCAAGTACAGCTGTTTTTACGTTCAACAATTTCTATAATTTGACGAATGGTAAAGCAGCTGATTTACAAAAACTTGTTTTTCCTACTGGAGGAGTAACTTCTACGAATAATCAAGAAAATGCTCTAAATTGGACAAACACAACAATTGATTTTACATTACCAGTCAATTCTCCATTAAGAACTGCATCTTCTACAGGTGCTGCGATTGGAGATCCAAGATGGTGGAATTAATTAAACGATAAAAAATGAAATCACACATCGCAATTACATTTATATTTTTAATTCATTCATGTTTATTTGCACAGAATTTACCTGCTTTTCCTTCTGCCGAAGGATATGGCAGGTACAGTTCTGGTGGACGAGGTGGAGAAGTCTATATTGTCACAAATCTCAACGATTCTGGTAAAGGAAGTTTACGATACGGAATTCAAAAAAAATTGAGCAGAACAATCGTTTTTGCTGTTTCTGGAAACATTATATTGCAATCTCCTTTGGATATTAATTACGGAAATATTTCTATTCTTGGACAAACTGCTCCTGGAGATGGTATTACGGTTTCTAATTATCCTGTAACCATCAAATCTGACAATGTAATTATTCGTTACATGAGATTTCGTTTAGGCGATTTAGCAAAAGTAGAAGGTGATGCTTTGGGTGGTCGAAATGCACAAAATATAATCATAGATCATTGTTCGGTAAGTTGGGCTACAGATGAAAACATCTCGTTTTATCGTGTCAAAAATCTTACAATTCAATGGTCTATCATATCAGAAGCTCTTAATAAATCTATCCATGTAAAAGGAGCGCATGGTTATGGTGGAATTTGGGGTGGTGAGCCTGCAAGTTTCCACCACAATCTAATTATGAGTAACAATAGTCGAAATCCTCGTTTTAGTGGGTCAGAATCAACGATGAATCCTGAAGATGAAATGGTTGATTTTCGTAATAATGTAATTTTTAATTGGGGCGCAAATTCTATTTATGGCGGAGAAAAAGGAAAATATAATTTGATTAATAATTATTTCAAATCTGGACCAGCCACAAAACATAAAAATAGAATTGTAAATCCTTCTATTCCATATGGTAAATTTTATGTCAACGGAAATTTTGTAAAAGGTTATGCTGATATAACAGCAAATAACTGGAATGGCGGTGTACAAGCCGATGAACCTTTAAAAGCAAAAGCTGAAACTGAATTTGGTAAAAATGAAATTATCACTCATTCTACTGAAAATGCCTACAAAATGGTTCAAGCACATGCGGGAGCAAGTTTAAAACGCGATGAAGTTGATAATCGATTAATTGGTTATTTAACAAACGGATATCCAAAAAATATGACCGGAATTATCGATAGTCAAACAGAAGTTGGCGGATTTCCTACGTTAAAAACATACAATATTCCTACAGATACAGATCAGGATGGAATGGACGATGAATGGGAAAAAAGAAATAATTTGAAAGTTGGCATTAACGATGCAAACGGTTACAATTTATCAAGTCAATATACCAATTTAGAAGTTTATGCAGAATCATTAGTTTCAGAAAAGATTAATTCAGCGAATAACAAAGTCAAAGATTATGATTTTATTGTAGCGAAAGATGGTTCAGGGCAATTCAAAACTATTCAAGAATTAATTGCTGCACTACCCGATTTTAGTCGAGTTCCTGTAAAAGTTTTGATTAAAAATGGTGTTTACAAAGAAAAAATCACCTTACCTCCTTCTAAAACGATGATTAATTTTATTGGTGAAGATCAACACAAAACCATTTTGACGTATGATGATTACGCATCAAAATTAAATAATATTGGTCAAGAAATTGGAACATCTGGTTCGGCTTCATTTTTTATTTTTGGAGATAATTTTTCAGCCGAAAATATAACATTCGAAAATAGCGCAGGCGAAGTTGGACAAGCTGTTGCTGTTCGCGTTGATGCAGATAAAATAAAATTTACAAATTGTCGGTTTTTAGGAAATCAAGATACGTTATATTTAGTGAAAAGCGGAAGCAGACAATATTTTAAGAACTGTTACATCGAAGGTACAGTCGATTACATTTTCGGAGCAGGAACCGCTTATTTTGAAAACTGTCAGCTAAATAATAAAGGGAAAGGATACATTACAGCGGCATCAACGACAGAAGATCAGAAATACGGTTTCGTTTTCGAGAATTGTAAAATTTCTGGGAACAATCAAGATTCTCATCATTTGGGAAGACCTTGGCGACCTTTTGCTCAAACTACTTTCATCAATTGTGACATGGATTTGTCTGTTAAAGCAGAAGGTTGGAACAATTGGGGGAAAGTTGCAAATGAATCTACAACACGCTACTCCGAATACAAATCTACAGGTAAACATATCGCAAATAAAAGAGTTAAATGGAGTCGTCAATTAACTGCTCAAGAAGCTTTAGCTTTCTCTAAAAATAATGTTTTAGGTGATTGGATCGTCAATTAAACTCCTCACTAATTTTAAAAAATAAATACGTATGAAAAAAATTATTGCCACAATAACAACATTAATCCTTGTCACTTCTTGTAGTAACAGATTGGTTCAACATGAAAACAATGGATTTACCTATTCCGAAATTTCTATAAAAGAAGGCGGAAAATGGGTAGATGGAAAAAGAGGTCACAAAGAGTACGAAGGCGGAACATTTCGAAATGTACAAGAACATACTCTTGATCCTCAGCATACCGATCATGCTTTCGATATTCGATACGAAGGTCCAGGTTGGGAAAATCAAAATGTTGGTTATCGTTTGTATTTGGATTGGAGAAATGCTGTTGATATTTTCGGAAAAAAAGTAAAAACGCAAGTTTTGCAAGATGTTGGACAAGATGGATTTGATTCTTATCACGATCCTCAACCTTGGGGACAAGATATTCTGAAAGCTGGTAAATCGCTTGGAATTGGTGGTTTTGGACGATTAGTGAATGATACGGTTGCGCATTTGCATCAAGTTGAAAATACATATGTCAAAGTTAAAAACAGTAAAAATGTTTCGAGTTTTGAAATTGATTATTCTAAATGGAAAACTGCGGATCACACAACAGATGTAAAAGCAAAAGTTTCGATTTATCCTTATGATCGTTTTTCTAAATTTGAATTGAAAACTTTTGTCTTAACGAATGGTTTAACAACTGGTTTGGTGAAATTCAAAAATATTCCGTTGCAGCAAAAGAAAAGCGCAAATGGAAGTTGGGGATATATCGCAACATACGGAAAACAAACTTTAGTTGACAAAAATGATTTGCTTGGAATGGCAATTTTCTATAAATCGGATGAGGTCGAAAAATTAGTAAACGGAAAAGATGATCATTTAATCGTTTTCAAACCGACAACCAAAACAATGACATATTATATTTTGGCAGCTTGGGCACAAGAGCCAAATGGACTTAAAAACGAAACTGAATTCTACAATGATTTGAATTCGAAATTAGTTCAATTAGAAAAGTCTAATCGTTTATAAATAGTTGATAATGAAAAATATTTTAAAAACAACGGTTTGTGGTTTGATGATAATTTCGAGTACGTCTTGTATCAGTCAGAAAAAAAATACAGAAAATATTCTTGTCGATCCAAAGTTAAAATGGTCAGAAAGAATGGCAATTTCAGAAACTATTCGTTTCCCTGATCCTACACTTTTAGATTTTCAAAAAAAACCACGTTGGAGTTATACAAATGGATTGGTTTTAGACGCTATGTACAAAGTATATGAGCAAACAAATAACCAAACTATCTATAATTATATCTACGATTATGCAAATAGAATGATTGATTCGAATGGAAAAATTGATACGTATAAGTTCGAGAATTATAATTTAGATATGATTAAATCTGGCGACGCAATTTTTGATTTATACGAAAAAACAAAAGAAAATCGATTCAAAATTGCAATGGAAACGTTAGATAAACAATTAGAACAACAACCAACAACAACGGAAGGCGGATATTGGCACAAAAAAATCTATCCAAATCAGATGTGGTTAGATGGTGTTTACATGGCCGAACCTTTTCATGCAAAATATGCTACAAAATTTCAGAGCGCAACTGAAGCGAAAAAATCGTATGATAAAATTGTTTTACAATTTGACTTAATCGAAAAATATAACCGCGATCCAAAAACTGGTTTATATTATCACGGTTGGGACGAAAGCAGAAAAGAAAAATGGTCAAATAGTACAACAGGTCTTTCTCAACACTTCTGGTCGAGAGGAATGGGTTGGTACGGAATGGCTTTGGTTGATGTGTTAGACTATTTACCAAAAGATTATCAAGGTCGTGATAAATTAATCAAATACCTTAATCAATATGCGGAGGCAATTGTGAAGGTTCAACATTCTTCGGGAACTTGGTATCAAGTTTTGGATCAAGGAAATAGAACAGGAAATTATTTGGAAGCAACAGGTTCATCGATGTACGTTTATACGTTAGCAAAAGGTGTTAACAAAGGTTATTTACCAAAATCATACATGAAAAATGCCAAAAATGGATTTGAAGGAATTTTAAAAGAGTTTATTCAAGTCGATGAAAAAGGTATTGTAAGTTTAGAAAAATGTTGTTCTGTTGCTGGTTTAGGTGGAAATCCTTATCGCGATGGTTCTTACGAGTATTACATTAGTGAAGAAATAAGAGCAAATGATCCGAAAGGTACTGGACCATTTATTTTAGCTGCATTAGAATTAAATCGTTAATCGCCATGAAATCAACATTAATTCTCCTATCATTATTAGGATTAAATTTCTTGCCAATACACGCTCAAAAATCAAATGTCTGGATATCAGATTTAGGAAACGGAACGTACAAAAATCCTGTTTTATATGCAGATTATTCTGATCCTGATGCAATTCGTGTCGGTGATGATTTTTTTATGACAGCTTCTAGTTTTAATGAAGCGCCAGGTTTACCAATTTTACATTCAACTGATATGATTAATTGGAAATTGGTCAATCATGCCCTACCCGATGTTTTTCCTATTAAACATTTTAGTACGCCAAAAAGAGGTGATGGTGTTTGGGCGCCGAGTATCAGATTTCATAACAACGAATATTATATTTATTGGGGCGATCCAGATTTCGGAATTTACATGGTCAAAACCCAAAATCCTTTCGGAAAATGGGAAGATCCTATTTTAGTTCAAGAAGGAAAAGGTATTATTGATACGTGTCCGTTTTGGGATGAGGACGGAAATGCCTATATCGTACATGGTTGGGCAGGAAGTCGTGCAGGTGTAAAAAGTATTTTGACAATCAAAAAAATGAATGCGGAAGGAACAAAAGTCTTAGATAAAGGAAAACACATTTTCGATGGACACGAAAATCATCCAACTGTCGAAGGACCAAAAATCTATAAACGCAACGGTTATTATTACATTTTTGCTCCTGCAGGTGGAGTAGCTACTGGTTGGCAATTAGTTTTACGTTCAAAAAATATTTATGGGCCTTATGATGAAAAAATTGTTTTAGAACAAGGGAAATCCAATGTCAATGGACCTCATCAAGGTGCTTGGGTGGATACAAAAAATGGAGAAGATTGGTTCTATCATTTTCAAGATGCGGACACTTATGGACGAATTGTTCATCTTCAACCAATGAAATGGATCAACGATTGGCCCTTTATTGGTGTTGATCAAGATAAAAATGGAATTGGAGAACCAGTTTTAACGTATAAAAAACCTACAATTTCGAATAAGTCTGACATTATAAATCCTTCAGAAACAGATGAATTTAAAGAAAATGATATTGGATTACAATGGCAATGGAGCGCAAATCCTTCAATTGTTTGGTACAGTAAATTAGCAAATCAAAATTTTCTTCGTCTTTTCTCTATCAAAGTTCCAGAAAATTCGAATAATCTTTGGACGGTTCCTAATTTGTTAACCCAAAAATTTCCTGCACCAAATTTCACAGCTTCAACAAAAATAAAACTTACGCCTGAAGATGCTACAGAAGGGAAAACTGCTGGTTTATTAATCATGGGAACAGATTATCAATCTTTGGTTATCACAAATAAAAAAGATGGTTATTATTTACAATTGATTCGTGCAGAAAAAGCAGAGAAAAATAATCCAGAAAAAATTCTATCCGAAGTAAAATTAGGAACTAATGAAGTTTTCTTGAAAGTAAGAGTGAGCGAACCTAACGGAGTTTGTCAATTTAGTTTTAGTGAAAACGGAAAAAAATATACATCAATCGGAGAACCATTTCAAGCTAAACCAGGAAAATGGATCGGAGCAAAAGTTGGTATATATAGTATAAGTTCTCAAGATGCGAAACGTGGTGGTTATGCTGATTTTGATTGGTTCAGAGTAGATAAAAATGAGAAATAATGAAGACAAAACAATTTTTATATGCTTTAATTTGCTTCGTTACTTTGTCAAATTTTTGTCATGCTCAAAAAGGAAAATCAATCACCATTTTCTTAATCGGAGATTCAACTGTTGCAGATTATATAGACGATTATGATCCGGGCAAAAACTATATGAAAAACAGATATCCAATTGCTGGTTGGGGACAAGAATTTCAACCATTTTTTGTAAAAGATAATGTACAAGATGTGAAACATTTAGCCAATAAACATATCATCGTCAAGGATAAAGCAAAAGGTGGTCGAAGTACGCGTACTTTTTTTCAAGAAGGTAGATGGCGAGAGGTTTATTCTCAACTAAAAAAAGGTGATTATGTATTGATTCAATTTGGACATAATGATGCCGCCGAAGATAAACCAGAACGATTTGTAAATTTAGAAGGTTACAAAGAATTTTTGAGATTATATGTGGATCAAACAAGAGAAAAAGGTGCAATTCCGATTATTCTAAGTCCTGTTGCGAGAAATTATCCATGGAAAAATGGAAAACTAGAAAATGTACATGGCGAATATCCATTTGTCGCTAAAGAAATTGCAAAAGAAAAAAATGTTCCATTCTTAGATTTGAATCAATTATCGATGGATTTTTTTAACCAAAAAGGACAAGAATATGTGACAAAAACCTATTTCATGAATTTTGAAGCGAATTTGTACGATGCTTATCCAAATGGACAAAAAGATAATACACATTTTCAAATTGCAGGCGCAAAAGCTGTCGCATCAATTGTTTTCAAAGAATTCAAAAATATCATTCAAAACAAAACCATTAAATAATGAAAAAATACATAAAACTACTTACAGTTGCGTTAGCGGTTGTTTGTTCTTCTCATATATCAGCTCAAGTTGATGAGAATATTTACAAGGATATTGAGTTTAATATGCCTAAAGTAAAAGAAACTTCGTTTCCAAATCGTGTTGTTTCAATTGCTCAATATGGTGCAAAATCAGACGGAATTTTCAAAAATACAGAAGCAATCAACAAAGCTATTTCAGAAACAAGTGCAAAAGGTGGAGGAAAAGTTGTTATTCCGCGCGGAATTTGGTTGAGTGGTCCTATCGAAATTAAAAGTAATATCAATTTACATTTAGAAGATGGCGCTTTATTGATTTTTAGTAAAGATTTTAACGATTATCCTTTAGTTGAAACAAGCTTCGAAGGATTAAATACAACGCGTACTGCTTCTCCTATTTCTGCAAAAAATGCGCAGAATATTGCGATTACAGGAAATGGAACAATCGATGGAAATGGTGATGCGTGGCGTTTTGTAAAGAAGGGTAAAATGACAGATTCTCAATGGAAAAATCTAGTTGCGTCTGGCGGAGTTTTATCAGATGATAAAAAAACGTGGTTTCCAAGCGAAGGTTCTAAATTAGGTTATATCAGCAGTTCTAATTTTAATGTTCCTGATAAAATTAGCAAAGAAGATCTAATTAAAGTAAGAGATTTTTTACGTCCAGTAATGGTTAGTATTGTTAATTCGGATCGTGTACTTTTAGATGGTCCAACGTTTCAAAATTCACCAGCATGGAACATTCATCCGTTAATGAGTTCGAATATTATCATTCGAAATTTGAATGTTAGAAATCCTTGGTATTCGCAAAATGGAGATGGATTGGATTTAGAATCTTGTAAAAATGTGTTGATTTACAACAATACGTTTGATGTTGGTGATGATGCGATTTGTTTCAAATCTGGAAAAGATAAAGATGGTCGCGATCGTGGAATTCCTACTGAAAATGTAATTATCAAAAATAACACAGTTTATCATGCGCACGGCGGATTTGTGATTGGTAGCGAAATGTCTGGTGGTGTTCGTAATGTTCATGTTTCTGGTGCAACTTTTATCGGAACAGATATTGGTTTAAGATTCAAAACGACTCGTGGTCGTGGTGGATTAATCGAAAATATTTACATCTCTAATATTGATATGATTAATATTCCTGCGCAAGCAATTGGTTTTAACATGTTTTACGAAGGAAATTCTCCGATTGTAGAAGATGATCAAAATGCAGATGACGAAAAAAGAAATGATAAAAAAGTTCCTGTAACAGAGGAAACTCCAACAATTCGAAATATATTTTTCAAAAATATTAATGTTGTAAGTTCTCACGAAGCTTTGTTTATCATGGGACTTGCAGAAATGAATATTAAAAATATTGTGGTTGAAAATTCAACTTTCGACACGAAAAAAGCTTTAAGTATTATTGACGCTGATGGAATTCAACTGAAAAATATAAAATTCAATTACAAAGAGGGAAAAGCGGTCACAATTTTTAACAGTAAAAATGTTGATTTAAGCACTACTGAATTCAAGTCAGCTACAACTCCAGAAATTAAGATTATTGGTAATGAATCTGATAAAATCAAGTTACCAAAAGCATTTGATAAGAAGAATGTAACAAGTTCTAAAGAAGTTAAAAAGAATGCAGTTATCAATTAAAAAGATTTTGTTTGTTTTTATGATGCATTTGGTGATAGCCTTCGGTCAAGTTGAGAGACCGAAGGCTTCGCCTTATACAATCGAAACGACTTACAAAAAATTAAAGAAAAATTACCCTTTTATTACGCCGATTTCTTCTAAAAACTTCGAAAACATTAATGCGTTTGAAGATATAATTTATCAAGAAAAACATCAATTAAAAGCAGATATTTATCAACCAAAAAATCAAACTAAATCCTCTATAGCAATTGTTCTTGTACATGGTGGAGGTTGGATTTCGGGTAGCAAAGAAAATCAAAAACCAATGGCTCAAACGTTGGCTTCAGCTGGTTTTGTAACGATGGCGATAAATTATAGATTAAGTGATGCTGCAAAATATCCAGCTCCTTTAGAAGATATGGATGATGCGGTTAATTATTTGAGAAAGAATCGTAAAAAACACAAACTCGATCAATCGAAAATCGTTATTCTTGGCGCTTCTGCAGGTGCTCAATTGGCAACACTTTACGGCGTAAAATCAAAGAAAATTGCTGCAATTATCAATATTGATGGAATTGTTTCTTTTATTCATCCCGAAGCTGAAGAAGGTACTTATGCCAGTTATTTTTTCGGTTATACGAAACAAGATAATTTTGAACTTTGGAAAGAAGCTTCGCCTTTAGAATATGTTACTTCTAAAACGCCTCCTACTCTATTTATCAATAGTTCGCAACCGAGATTTCGAGCTGGTAGAGATGATATGATGAAAAAATTAAGCGATTATCATATTCTAAATGAAGCATACGAAATTAAGAATTCGCCTCATTCTTTTTGGTTGATGAATCCTTGGTTTGATGAAACGAAAGACTACATTATTGATTTTTTAACGAAACGATTTAACAAATGAAAATCATTCAATTCATTTTTATAGTTTGTTTACATTTCATCTATACTAATGTAAATGCTCAATACAAAACAATTACTGTTGCAAAAGATCAACAAGCAGATTTTACATCTATTCAAGAAGCGATTAATTCGTTGAGAGATTTAGGACCAGATCAAGCTTTGATTCTTGTTAAAAATGGCGTTTATCACGAAAAAATTAGAATTCCTTCTTGGAAACATAAAATAAAGATAAAAGGTGAAGATTCAGAGAAAACTATTATTACTAATAATGATTTTTCAGGAAAAATAGATGGTTTAACCAATCAAAAAATGACAACCTATACTTCCTACACTTTTTTGGTTGAAGCAGATGATATACAATTAGAAAATCTCACGATACAAAACGAAAGTTGTAACCAAGGTCAAGCTGTTGCTCTGCATGTGGAAGGCGATAAATTTGTGGCAAAAAATATTCGGTTATTAGGATGTCAAGATACATTGTACACAGCTACAAATAGAAGTCGTCAATATTATCAAAATTGTTATATCGAAGGAACGACAGATTTTATTTTTGGTGAAGCAATTGCCGTTTTTGAGCATTGTACCATAAAAAGTTTGGCTAATTCTTATATTACAGCTGCGGCAACACATCAAGAGCAAGAATTTGGTTATGTTTTTTTCAATTGTAGTCTTATTGCAGAAGACAATTTGACAAAAGTTTATTTGGGAAGACCTTGGCGTCCTTTTGCCAAAACAGTTTTTATACATACCGAAATGGGAAAACATATTCTTCCTATTGGTTGGAACGAATGGAAAGGTGATGCAATGTTTCCAGATAAAGAAAAAAAAGCTTATTATGCAGAATATAAAAATAAAGGTTTAGGAAATAATCCTCAAAAAAGAGCAATTTGGTCGCATCAATTAACCGAAAAAGAAATACAAAAATATACCATCGAGAATATTTTTAACGGATGGAATCCAAAGCAGAATTAACATGAAAAAAATAATTTTATCAACGATTTTATGCTTGTTTTTTAGCATAATATTCGCACAAAAAAGAACCCTATTTCTTGTTGGAGATTCGACAATGGCGAATAAAGAAAATCCAACTAAAAATCCCGAACATGGCTGGGGACAACTTTTGCCTGAGTTAATGAATTCTGATTTAGAAATTCAGAATCATGCAACAAATGGAAGAAGTTCCAAAAGTTTTAGAACAGAAGGAAGATGGAAAAAAGTTCAGAATCAATTGAAAAAAGGTGATTATGTAATCATTCAATTTGGACATAACGATCAAAAAATTGAAGATTCTGTTCGTTACACAAATCCTGTCACTCAATATCGCGCAAATTTGGAACAATATGTTACAGAAGCACGAGCAAAAGGTGCTATTCCGATTTTAATGACTTCTATTGTTCGTCGAAATTTTAATGAAAAAGGCGTTTTGGTTGACACTCACGGTTTATATCCTTTGATTGTGAGAAGTGTTGCAAAAGATTTGGATGTTCCGTTTGTTGATATGCAATATTTGACAGAGAAATTGGAAATAAAATATGGTCCAGGAAACTCTAAAAAATTGCATTTACATTATCAACCAAATGAAATTGATTATTATCCAAAAGGCAAAAACGATGATACTCATCTATCAAAACTTGGAGCCGAAGAAGTTTCGAAATTAGCTGTTAAAGAACTGATCATACTAAATATCGGCTTAGAGAAATATATTAAAAAATAAGTTTTTAGTTTTCATTCTAAATCAATACCCCTCAACAAGAAATTTTGAAGAGGGGTATTTTTGTATTTTAAAAACTAAATCTTAGGTTCTTGTTGACTCAAACAATGGAAAGATCCTAGTCCCCAAATAATATCTGTAGAATCTATTCCTACAACTTTACGATCGGGGAAACATTTCTGAATAATATCCAAAGCAATTGCATCTTTTGCACAACGATAAGTTGGTACAATGACAGATTTATTCGCAATATAAAAATTCGCATAAGAAGCAGGTAAACGCTCACCTTCGCAATAAACCGCATCCGGCATTGGCAATTCAATAATGTTTAATGGACGTCCATCTCGTAATTTCATTTCTTGCAATTGGCGAAGATTCACTTGCAACAATTCGTAGTTATCATCCGATTCATCTGTTTCAACAACCGTCAAAACTGTATCTTCATTTACAAAACGAATTGTATCATCAATGTGTCCATCCGTATCATCACCAACAATTCCGTCTTCTACCCATAGAATTTGCGAAACTCCGTAATAATTTCTTAAAAATTCTTCGATTTGTTCTTGCGAATAATCTGGATTACGATTTTCATTCAGTAAACAAGATTTTGATGTCATCAACGTATCTTTTCCATTAAATTCGACCGAACCTCCTTCCATAATAATTCCAGGATGAAAAACAGGAAGATTAAATTCTGCACCAATTCTTGTTGGCACAACATCGTCATTTTCAAAAGGTGGATATTTTCCTCCCCACGCATTGAATCCCCAATCAACAATAACTTTTGGGTTATCAGGATTGTTTTTATTCAATAAAAATGCAGGACCATGATCGCGACACCATGCATCATTTGTTTCATTAAAATAAAACTCAACTTGTGACAAATCTGCATCCGTTTTTTCGATAAAAGACAACGCAAACACTTTCATTTCTTCATCTTTCACATTAATACGAACCTTTTCACCTTTCGATAATTCAGCAATAAATTCAGCATAAGCTGGATAAATTAACTGAATACGATCTGGCCAAGATTCTTCTTTGTGCGGCCAAGACAACCATGTTGCTTCGTGTTCTTCCCATTCGGCAGGAAATCTATATCCTAAATCTTTTGGGAATTTTGATGTATCTATAGTGTTCAATTTTATTTCTTTTCTAAAAGTTTAAACGTATTTTCGATATGTCCAGTAACTTTCCAATTATCATGACCTGGAATAACTTGTTTAATTTTTGGATGTTTTGTAACTAGTTTCTGTACTGTTTTTGGCCATTCAGTAACATTTGCTTCACCTGTGTAACCTAAATTTACAGCGTCAGCACCTTTTATCAAACAACCTCCATTCAGCACTTTATATTTTGGAAACCAAACCACAACATTATCAGAAGTATGTCCTTCACCAAAATATTCAACAACAAATTTTTCATTACCAAATTTGTATGTTTTTCCTAATTCAATCTCAAATTTTGATGTCGCTTTTCCTTCTTTTTTTAATTTAGAATTGGTTAAAGAAGTTGCATAAGTAGGAATATTCAAATCATTATAAAAACTTAAATCTCCTGCTCTATCATCATGCGAATGTGTTGCAAACACAGCGATAACTGGCAAATTATACTTTTCTTGTAACATATCATTTAATTCTTGATATTGCGATTTCTGCCAAGGAACATCAAACAAAACGATTCCTTTATTCGTTACCAAATACATTCCATTTGCATTATACTCAACACCATTAAACGAATTGAATGTTTGATAAACAAATAAATTGTTATTAATCGGATCAATCTGAATTGGTTTTATTTGACCAAATGCAAAACTTCCTATCAATGCTATAAGTGAAAATAATTTCTTCATTAATCCTCGTCTATAAAACGTTTTGTAATTGGTTGATAAGAATCGATGCGGCGATCTCTTAAGAAAGGCCAGTGTTTACGGAAGAAATCAGATTCGTTCAAATCCAATTCAACCACTTCTGTTTCCTCTTTATCATGCGTTGCTAAGTACAACAATTTTCCCTGCGCATTTGTCGCAAAAGAGCCTCCCCAGAACTTCATTGCTCCATCTTGCTCAAAACCAACACGATTTACAGAAATAACCGGAACTCCATTCGCAACCGCATGTGAACGCTGAATTGTTTGCCAAGCATTGTATTGATCTTGATTTGTTTCTTCGTCTTGCGTCGTATCCCAACCAATCGCAGTAGGATAAAATAAAATTTCTGCTCCCATCAATGCTGTTATACGAGAAGCTTCTGGATACCACTGATCCCAACAAATTAACACTCCAAATTTTCCAAATTTAGTATCAAAAACTTTGTAACCTAAATCACCTGGAGTAAAATAGAATTTTTCATAAAACGCAGGATCATCTGGGATATGCATTTTGCGATATTTTCCTAAATATTGTCCATCAGCATCTAAAATAGCGGTTGTATTGTGATATAAACCTTGCGCACGTTTTTCGAATAATGAAGCGATAATTACCACTCCCAATTCTTTAGCTACAACTGATAACGCATCTGTTGATGGTCCAGGAATTGCTTCTGCTAAGTCGAAATTATCGTAATCTTCTACGTCACAGAAATATAATGAGGTAAACAATTCTTGCAAACACACAATTTGAGCGCCTTTTGCAGCTGCTACTTTTACTTGCTCTATTGCTTTGTTTAAATTTTCTTGTTTGTTATTAGTACAAGTCATTTGTACCATTCCAACTTTAACTTTTGCCATTTTATAAATAGGTCTAAAAATAAAAATGAATAATAATTACAAAAATAGCGAATTTAGTAGGATTTAATCTATTAGAATTTATATTTAAGAATATTTTATGTTTCAAATGTGATGAAATTTAAATTTCTATCAATCTATCTAGCAATGCTATTTTGAGAACAGATTTAAGAAAATTTTAAAAAAAGTTTACCTAAATATTATAATTTTTAACAAGTCTTTATTAAATTGTAACTTCTAATTTTGTCGCGTAATAATTTAAAACATGAAAAAATTAATTGCCCTTTCTTGTCTTTTTAGCGGAATATTTATTTCAGCTCAAAGTCAAGAAAGTTACATTTTAGCAGAAAATTCTGCCTCTTCATCCACTTCTATCTCTACAAAAAAAGTAACTTATGACGATCATTTAATGGCAGCAGAATCATTCAACATTCCAATCGTGAAGAGTTTTGATGATATTGAAGGTTTAGTTGCTACAAAAAAATTAGTTGCAATTCCTGAAGAAGGAAATGGGTACACAATTGAGAAATTAACACACAGTAAAGCTTTTTTAAATAACAGAGCAAAAACTGTGTTGGAACGAATTGCTTCAAAATTTCTGGACGAAAACAATGCTACAATTACTGTAACTTCGCTTACCCGTTCTGAAGAAAGTCAAGCAAGTTTAAGACGAGTAAATAGCAATGCAGCAAAAGGCGAAAGTTCTCATAACTATGGTGCTTCTTTTGATTTGTCGTATACAAAATTCAATAATAAATATACGTATAGCAAAACTCATCGTGATAATTTAGAAGCGATTTTAAAACAATTGCAAGAAGACGGTAAAATTTACTATATCAAAGAATATAGACAACACTGTTTTCATGTAACGGTTCGTAATCCCGATCAATTTAAATCAACAACAATGTAATATATAAAAGTTCTTTTCTATTTTTGCAGAAGAGAATTGAATCATGAAACAATTTTTAACAACTTTTTTTATTTGCTCTTCTTTATTCGGTTACGCTCAATCTCGAGTTATTATAGAACCTTCTAAAGAATATGTTCAGCATTTGAATGCCGCAAAATCTCATAAACTTGAGCTAATTGATGGTGATAAAAAGTTGAACAAATATATCAATCAAGGTAAATTGGTTAAAATAAAACAACGTGGTTATGGTTGGCGAGTTGGTGATTTAACGCATAGTCATTCGTATCTTATTCCAAAAGGTCGAGATATTTTGACAAGTATTGCAAGAGATTTTGTAAAAACAACAGGTCAAAATTTTTTCGTTGTTACATCAATGACACGAACGCTACATGATCAAAATCGTTTGAGAGGAATTAATAAAAATGCTTCTTCTAATGATAGTTCACATAATTTTGGTGCTGCTTTTGATATTTCTTATGTTAGGTTTAATCATAAAATTAGACCTGATTCTAAACTAGAAAAAGAGTTAGAACAAGTGCTAAAAAATTATGTTAGAACAGGTAAAATTTACTACGTAAAAGAATCTAAAATTAGATGTTTTCATATTATCGTTCGGAATTATTAAATTCTGAACGATTTTTTTTTGTTTGTAAATAATAACTATACAATAATCCTATAAACACAAACAAACTACAAAAACCAAATAAGTTTGACATTCCAAACAAACTGATAACACCACCAATTAGAGGACCTGTAATTCCCAATGAGATATCAATAAACAAGCCATACGCAGCTAAAGCAGCTCCTTTACTATTATCTGAAACCAAAGCAACAGCCTCTACTCCCATCGCAGGAAAAACCAATGAAAAACCAATTCCTGTAATACCTGCACCAATAAGAGCGATAAAAGAATTTGGCGCACTAAAAAGAATTAATAAACCTATCGTTTCGACTATCATGCAAATAATTCCAACTTTTAATCCTCCTAATGTATTAATTGAACTATTAAAAAATAATCGTCCTACAATAAACAATAAACTGAAAACACTTAAACATAAAGCTGCATTCGACCAACTATAAAAGTCGTAGTAAAGTGTTATAAAATTAGAAATTCCTCCAAATCCAAGACCTGCAAGTGCTAAACAAATTCCAAAAGGAGCCACTGTTTTCAATACACTTATAAATGGTTGCGGAACTTTTGAAACTGCAGTTAATATATTCTCTTTATTTCTAGCTAAAAAATAACCTATAATCGCACAAACAATACTAAACAAACCAATAAAACCAAGTCCAAAATATTGATTTAAGATAACTCCCAATGGTGCTCCAATTGCCAATGCACCATAACTAGCAACACCATTATAAGAAATTGCTTTCGCTGTATGTTGTTGTCCAATTTTTAAAATTGCCCAGTTTATTGGACTTCCACCTACCATTCCTTCTGCTGCACCAGTAACCAATCTCGCAAGTACAAGAATAGCTATTGACAAAAAATGATTGTTTCTTGTGAAGTAACAAAAGTATAATAAAACTCCTGCTAAAATAAACAAACTCATACTCAATAAAACGGCTGGTTTAGGACCTTTTGTATCTACGATTTTTCCCGCATAACCTCTCAATATAAAAGTTATCACATATTGCAAACTAATTACAATACCCGCTACAAGCTCAGTAAAACCTAATGTTTTTGTAATAAAAATAGGTAAAATAGCCAACGGTAAACCTATAAGTAAATAACCTATAAATGAAAAACTTACATAACCTATAATTTGCATGAAAATTTGTCGTGAACTCATGCTTAATTTCTCTTCCATAACATAATGCAATCGGTTGCAAATTTAGAATATTTAATAATCAAAGACAATTATTCATCCATTATTAAATTTGAAAATATATTATTCTTATTTACTTAAATTTAATCTTTACTTATTGTTGTGTTAATCCGAATACCGCATAAAATATAGAATTTTAACATCTACAAAACAAGAAATTCACACAATGAAAAAAATCGTATTATCGCTAGTATTATTTGGAAGTTTTTATACTTCTGTCAACGCTCAACAACTTGCTAAAGGAATTGTTTTTGAAGATAAAAATCAAAACAATAAATTCGATAAATCAGAAAAACGTTTGGCAAACGTGCAAATTAGTAACGGAAAACAAGTTGTTTCGACAAATGATAAAGGAGAATATCAAATCGAGATTGATAACGAAACTATTTTGTTTGTCATTAAACCAACAAATTACAAAATTCCTACAAACGAATTCAATCAGCCACAATTCTACTACATCAACAAACCTAATGGCTCTCCAAAATTAGAATATGCAGGTTCTGCTCCGACTGGAAATACTCCAAAGAGTATTGATTTTGCTTTAATTCCTACAAAAGAAAACGAAAAATTTTCGGCTTTAATTTTTGGTGATCCTCAAGCTTATACAGAAGAAGAAATCGAGTATTTCTCTAAAGGTGTAATTGATGATGTTAAAGGAATTAAAGGAATGGAATTCGGACTTTCTTTAGGAGATTTGGTTGGTGATGATTTGAATTTGCATCCATCTTATATAAAAGCTGTTTCGAAAGTTGGTTTACCTTGGTACAATGTTATGGGAAATCACGATATGAATTATGATGCAAAAGAAGATCAATATTCGGATGAAACGTTCGAGAAAAATTTCGGTCCAAATAATTATTCATATAATATCGGTAAAGCACATTTTATTGTTTTAGATGATATTTTATATCCAGATCCTCGTGATGGAAAAGGATATTGGGGAGGTTTCCGTCCTGATCAATTAGAATTCATTAAAAATGATTTAAAATTTGTTCCAAAAGATCATTTAATTGTTTTAGCATTTCATATTCCGTTGCGTGACACACGTCCAGAAGATAGAAATCAATTATTCGAATTGTTAAAAGATTACCCAAATACAATTTCAATGTCTGCTCATACACATTTCCAAGAACAGATTTTTTATGCAAATCAAGATGGTTGGCAACAACAAAAACCTCATCACGAGTACAATGTTGGAACAACTTCTGGTGATTGGTATTCGGGACCGAAAGATGCAAAAGGAGTTCCGGCCTCTACGATGCGTGATGGTACACCAAAAGGTTATGCTTTTTTACATGTAGATGGTAATCAATATAAATTTGATTATAAAGTTGCAAATTCACCAAAAGAAAAACAAATCGACCTGTACCACACAAAAAAAGTAAAAGAAGGTAAACGCAATCGTGCTTTTTTATATGCTAATTTCTTTATGGGACATGAATCAAATAAAGTTGAATATCGTGTAAATAATGGTGAATGGAAAGAGATGAATTGGGATCCAACAGTTGATTACAATTATATGGAAACCATCATGAAAATTGATAATGCAGAAATTACAAATATTGGTAACAGACCTTCTGCTCCAGAAATTTCGAAACATATTTGGTCAGTTCGTTTACCGAATAAACTAAAAGTTGGAACTTATCCAATTGAAGTTCGCGCAACCGATTTGTACGGAAACACTTTTACAGAAAAATCTTCTTTCGAAGTTATTAAATAACCGTTTTATACACATCTTGATAAGCCACTTCTTTTGAAGTGGCTTTTTTAAATAAAATATTTTACAATTTATTCATGTTAAATAAAAATCAATAAACCTTTATTCAAATGTAAAACTAATATCAAGACCTCTATTTTAGTAATGTTTACTTAAAAATCTCTTAACCATGAGTTAAACAACTTCATAAAAAGAAGTTCTAGTTTTGTTAAAATTTTTAACACATAAACATTTCACATTTACAGCTATGAAACAATTAAAATTACCACTACTTCTACTAGGTGGATTTTTAAGTTTACACGCCAATGCTAAAACTTACACCGGAACAGATTATCATCAATCGATTTCTCAAGATCAAAATCCAATCAAAGGTCAAATCGTTGATCAAAACGGATTAGGAATTGCAGATGTAGAAATCATCATCAAGGGAACATCTTTTAAAACATTTACAGACGGAGATGGTTTTTTCGAATTTGTTTCAGTAAATGTTGCTCATCCTACATTATTGGTAAATTCATCTCAACACAAATTTATTGAATACACACCGAAAGATATTTCTCAAGTAAAAATTACTTTACAAGAAGAATCTAACCAACTGAATGAGGTAATTGTAACTGCTTTGGGGATAAAGCGAGAGCAGAAAAAATTAGGATTTGCTCAACAAAATATAGGTTCGGAAGAACTTGCAACAGCAGAAGCGAATAACTGGTCTTCGGGATTGAAAGGAAAAGTAGCTGGTCTTAATATTATTTCTGGAGGAAATGGACCAATCAATTCTCAACAAATTATTTTACGCGGAGCAAATTCAATCGATCAATCAAAAAATTATGCTTTAATTGTCATTGATGGTGTTCCAATGAGTACAGAAATGACTTCTTCTGGAAACAATACTGCTTACATGGGCGATGATTCTCCCATCGATTTTGGTAATGGCATTTCTGACATCAATCAAGCAGACATCGAAAGTGTAACCGTTTTAAAAGGTCCTGCCGCAGCAGCGCTTTATGGAAATAAAGCTGCAAATGGAGCTTTAATTATAACAACAAAATCAGGTAAAAAAGGTAAACAATTAGGTTTAGAATATAAATCAACTGTGGCTATTGACGTCGTTAATAATTGGCCAGATTTTCAATATGAATATGGTCAAGGAACTGGAAAAAGTTTCGATAAAAATGGCAATCCTTATTACTCTTATCAAACCTCAGCAGATGGACCAAATACAGGAAGTACTTCTTCTGCATTCGGACCAAAATTTGACGGACAATCATTTTTTCAATATGACCCTAATTTAGAAAAACAAGGGGCTGAAAGAACTTTATGGCGTGCCTATAAAGATAATAGAAAAGGATTTTGGCAAACTGGATTTACTTTCAGCAATGCAGTTACACTTTCTGGTGGAAATGACAAAGGAAGTATGAGAGCTTCTATTGGGCATCAGAAAAATAGCTGGATTATGCCAAATACAGGTTATGAAAATTATACTGCTGCGATTAATGGAAATTATCAAGTAAGTGATCGTATCAAAGTTTCGACTGCCTTAAACTATACTCGCAAAACAAGTGATAATTTACCAGGAACTGGTTACAATAACGGATCTATTGCTTATTTTATGATCTTCCAAAATCCAAATGTAGATTTAAATTGGTACAAACCAATTTGGCAAAAAAATTACGATGGTGTAAAAATGATTCGCCCGTATAGTTCATACATGGACAATCCTTATGCGATTGCTTACGAAGCTGTTAACCCAATGAGTAGTAACCAGATTGTTGGAAATATTAGAGCAGATTTTAAATTAAGCAATAAATTAAGCTTAATGTTACGTCCTGCAATTAATACATATACCCAATTGCGCGAACAAAAACGTCCATTTGATATGAATCGTACGCCGAATGGATATTACAAAAGACAAGACATTTCTAAAACTGAAACAAATATCGATTTCTTATTAACTTATACTGATAAATGGGGAGATTTTGGTTTCAATGCAAATGTTGGAGGTAATAGAAAAAATTATGAATACAGAAATTTAACGGCTTGGGTAAATGGTTTAGCTTCGCCTGGAGTTTATAAACTTTCAAATGGATTAACTTCTCCTTTTGCAAGAACGTATGATTCTAATTTAAAAGAAAATTCATTATATGGAATGGCTTCATTTGGTTGGAAAGATATGATTTTCGTTGATTTTACAGGTCGTAACGACTGGAATTCTTCTGTTGCAGTAAAATATAGTTCATTCTTTTATCCTTCAGTTTCTTCTAGTTTTATACTGTCAGATTTATTCAAAATAAAAGGACCTATTAATTACTTAAAATACCGTTTATCATTTGCAAAAGTTGGTAACGGAGGTACAACAGGTTGGACAAATAGATATTACGATCAAAGCGATTTTACAGCTTCTGCAGTAGTACCTGGAAGATTATTTAATCCTGATATTAAACCTGAATCTACAACATCATGGGAAACTGGTTTCGAGGCTTTATTATTCAAGAAAAGATTAAGCTTAGATTTTACAGTTTATCAACAAAGTACAAAAAATCAAATCTTCGAATTACCAAATGATATCACAACTGGCTATTCAAGAAGAGTGGTAAATGGAGGAGAAATTGAAAACCGAGGAATTGAAATAGCAGCTACGTATTCTCCAATTAAAAGTAAAGATTTTGAATGGAAAATGATTGGAACTTGGTCTAAAAATGAAAACAAAGTAAAATCTTTAGTAGAAGGAATAGAAGGTGATCAAATGATTCTTGGTCAATCTGGAACAGTTTATCAAATTGCTAAAGTTGGCGGTTCTTCTACAGCTCTATATGGTGAAAAATTTGTAAGAAACGATGCGGGACAAATCATTTATGATGCAAAAACAGGTGTTCCACTTAAAAATGGATTAATAGAATATGTTGGAGACGCAACACCTAAATGGAGAGCAGGTTTCACAAATGAAATCAAATTCAAAACATTGCGTTTCAGTTTTACATTAGACGGACAATATGGTGGAATTGTCTATTCACAAACTTATCACAAAATGATGGAGCAAGGAAAATTGGCAGATTCTTTACCTGGTCGAGAAGATGGTTACATCATTGGAAATGGTGTTGTATTGAATGCTGACGGAACTTATTCTCCAAATACAACAAAAGCTGATGTGGCAACTTATTATGCTGAATATAATCGTCGTGCAAATGTAGAATCTAATTCATTCGAAGCTTCATATTTAAAATTAAGAGATGTGAGTTTAACATTTGATTTTCCTAAAAGATTATTATCAAAAACAGGTTTACAAGCATTGTCATTAACAGTTTACGGACGCGATTTATTCACGATTAGTGATTTTCCTTTATACGATCCAGAAACAGCATCATTAAATGGAAATACTTATGTACCTGGAGTTGAAATGGGACAAATGCCGTCAACAGCAACGTATGGAGTAATCTTAAAAGCTTCATTATAATTTACAACATTCAATTTATTAAAATGAAAAAGATTTCAATTCAACTATTTTTTGCCTTCACTATAATTTCAACTGTTTTCTCTTGTACAAACGATTTTGAGAAAGCAAATGAAGATCCAAACTTAATCACAGAAATTAATTCAGGTTCTGTTTTAAATCCTGTTCTTTATGATTTGGCTGAAAATAATGTTTTAAAAAACTACGATATTACAGCTCAATTGATGCAAGTTCATATTCCTTATCCAAGCAATGCAATGGGACTTCATCGTTATGATGTAACAACAGGAACGGGAAATTCGACTTGGAATAATGCCTACACAAATCTTGTTAATTTGGAGGAAATGCTAAAAGTTTCGCAAAAAGCTGGAGATGTCAATTATCAAGCAATTGCATTAACGCTTCGTTCTTTAGTTATTTCTAATTTAACCGATATGTTTGGCGATGTTCCTTTTTCTCAAGCAGCCAAAGCAGAAGAAGGAATTACAAAACCAAAATTTGATACACAACAAGATATTTATAAGCAATTATTAAATGATTTAGAGAAAGCAAATCAATTATATGTAACTAATTTAGGTCTAAAATATGGTACCGATATTTTATTCCCAAGTAGTGAAAAAAACATCAATATAACACGTTGGAAAAAATTCACAAATTCTCTTAAAATGAGATTATTATTAAGAATTTCGAATCGTGATGCATCTGCCTTAACAGAACTTAAAAAAATAATTGATAATCCGACAACTTATCCTATTTTCGAAAGTGAATCAGAATCTGCTATTTTACAAATTTCTGGTTTAGCACCAAGTTTATCTCCTTGGCCAAGAGCACAAGATTATAGAGATAGCCGAACATTCACAACATTTTTTATTGATAAAATGAATGAAACTAATGATCCTCGTTTACCAATTTTAGTCAATAAAGCTTCTAATTTGGATGGTTCTTCATTAGGTTACAAAGGAGTTCCTGCAGCTTACGAAGGAAATAGTTCTGATTACAAATTCAATCCGTCATCTCCTAACAATGCAATTGTTATCGCTCCGATGAAAATTCCATTAATGACTTATGCTGAAGTTGAGTTTATAAAAGCTGAAATGGCTCAAAAAGGTTTAGGTGGTGATGCAAAAACTCATTATGATAAAGCTGTAAAAGCTGCTGTACAATTATGGACGAATATCGAGCCTACTGCTGAATTTATGGCACAAGAAAAAATTAAATACAACAATACGTTAGAACGTATCATCGATCAAAAATATTTTGCTTTATTCTTTACAGATTACCAACAATGGTTTGAATATAAAAGAACTGGTTTTCCAAAATTACCGACAACTTCTACCATGTTGAATGATAAAAAAATGCCTCGTCGTATGCTTTATCCAACAAGTGTTAGAAATTATAACCCAGAAGGCTATCAGAACGCACTTCAACAAATGGGACCAGATAACATCAATACGCGTGTTTGGTGGGATGTAAATTAATTGCATACATTCCACATTTAATAGAAAACGACCTTGTAATTAAGGTCGTTTTCGTTTTATTTGTATCTTCACTAAAAATATTTTTATGCATATAGAAGAGTTAAGAGAGTTTTGTTTAGGACTTCCATTGGTCGAAGAAAAATTTCCTTTTGATCAATCTACTTTGGTCTTTTATATCGCTGGAAAAATGTTTTGCCTTTGTAATATTGACGATTTTGATTCTGTAAATATCAAATGTGATCCAGATAATGCAATCGAATTACGCGCAACTTTCGAAGCTGTAATTCCTGGTTATCACATGAACAAAAAACATTGGAATACTGTTAAAATTCATCAAGACGTGAAAAACATTCAAATCAAAGAATGGATAAAAGATTCTTATAATTTAGTCATCTTAACTTTACCAAAATCTAAACGTCCTAAGTTGATTTAATTCTCTGTTTTCACCAACAATTCACCTATTGTTTTTGATTTCAGTTCTGTTTCTCGCCATTCATTTTCAGGAATAGAATCGGGCATAATACCTCCTCCTACATACAAATTTACTTTATTAGAATAGATTTTTGCACATCTAAGATTAACAAAATACTCCGATTCTGTTTTATTTTGAAAGCCCATAAAACCTGCATAAAAAGTACGATTATAGCCTTCGTTTTCGAGAATAAAATCTTTTGACAGATCCTTTGGCATTCCTCCTACAGCAGGCGTTGGATGCAAAGCTTTCAACAAGTCATACAGCTGAGATTTATCTTTTAATTGAGCTGAAATAAATGATTTCAAATGTTCAAAAAATCCTGCATTTACCGAAAATGGTCCGTCCACATCAATGTAAGAAGTATAAGGTTCTAAAGTTGACGAAATATAATCAGTTACTACTTGTTGTTCGTGATATTCTTTCTCTGTCCATTCATCTTCTTTTGCTTTTGTTCCAGCTAAAGAAACAGTTTGTATAAATTGATTATTTTCTTTCAATAAAAGCTCTGGCGAAGCTCCAATCCAACAACCTTCTTCTGTATCAAATCGCAAATACACATAGGCATTTGGATAATGTTGATGTAAATTTTTAAAAGTTTCAACTAAATTAATATTCGTTTCTGGAAGTGAATTGATTCGACTAATTACAATTTTTTTAGTTGGTGAATCACTTTGTAATTCTTCAACTGTTTTTTGAATTAAATCAATATAATTTTCATACGAAATTGCTTCATTTTTGTTTGATTCTGGTAAAGAAAGTTCAAAATTTGGTAATTCATTTATTCCAATATCTATAACCTCATTATCATTAAATTCAACCAATTTTGTATTATCGAAACTATTACAAATAAACTTGTTATCCGATTCAAAATCTTTATTTTCCCACAACTCCACTTGTGTAGAATTTGGTTTTCTAAAAAGAAGAAAAGGTTCTTGATTCTGAATTAATCTTTCAAGTTTATCTTGAAATTTTTTAAACATGTTTTTTAGAAATAATAGCGTTTGTTAAATGTGTATAACAGATTAATTTATCGTTTTCATCTTTGATTTCAATCTTAATCAAATGCGAAGTACGACCTTGTTTTACGACTGTTGCATGCCCAAAAATTGTTCCTTCCTTTTTTGGACGAAGATGATTTGCGTCAACATGTTGACCAACCGCCACAAAATCATCCGAATGTAAAATAATATTTGACAATGTACTTCCCAACGTTTCCGCCAAAACGATAGAAGCGCCTCCATGCAATAACCCAAATGGTTGATGAACTTTAGGCGTAACAGGCATTTTTCCTGATAAAAAATCTTCTCCAACTGCCGTAAATTCTATATCTAAAGTTTCAAGTAATGTATTTTTCGAAATTTCATTGAACTTCTGTAAAATATCTTGTTCGTTCATAATTTAATGTATTTTTGGGTTATAAAGTGCTGGATGTTTTGCCCTAACTTTTTTGTAAAAATCTTGAATTTCATCCATCACATCTTCTAAAGTTCTGTTTTCTGTTTCTACAATTTTTGAAATTCCAGCTCTTTTTTTCTTGAAATCACAATAAGCCAAAACAATCGGAACATCTGCTTTTTGCGCGATATAGAAAAATCCATTTTTCCACTTTTCTGCACGAGAACGCGTTCCTTCTGGTGTATTAATTAAATATAATTTATCTGATTCTTTCAAAATATCTGAAGCAAAATCGACCATATTATGTCGTTGAGAACGATCAATTCCGATTCCGCCCATTTTCTTTATAAAATATCCATACCAAGGTTTTGTCCAAGCATCTTTGATAAACATTTTCATTGGAATTCCCATTTGCCAAAAAGCCAAAATAGTATAGTAAAAATCCCAATTGGAAGTGTGCGGAGCGCAAACCAAAACGCATTTATCTACTTTCGATAGATCGAGATGATTATCTAATTTCCAACCTCCTAATGAGTACAAAAGTTTGCCTAAAATTTTTTTCATAAAATGATGCTTTATGCATTTGCAAACATACAAAACTCGAAACGGATATTAGTCAATGTAACCAAAAATAAAAAGAGACATTCCGAAATGAAATGTCTCTTTTTGAATATTATTAATTAAAATACTTCCTAAGTCTATGCAAAGAAATCAACGATTATTTGAATGATTTCTGTAGTTAATGTTAATAGAATCTGTATCATCTTTATAGTGTATTTCTTGGTTTGATTTTTCTTTTTTGTTTTCAGTTCTTGGTAAATTTAGTCCTACTGAACCGTCTTTACTTTCGACACGAATACCATTTTTATCAATTCTAACTCTCGCCGAATCGTTTCCGTCATTCAAATTTATGTTTACATCCTCTGAATCAAGATTAATATCGTCCTCAGAATCTGAATCTTTTTGACAATTCAAACATACGAATTTTTTTCCATTATATCCAATAAATTTATTCTTCAAATCGTATAAATAATCACGATCATTATCATTATTAATAATTGTTATTCGATCAGTGTTATTCGTGTGAATTAATTTGTTCTTAGGAACATACAATTTGATATCAACCGTTTGATTTCTAAATTTACCATCTTTAGGAATTTTAATAAACTCATCTAAATAAAGTTTATTTCCATTTAATTCGTAATTATATCTAATTGCTTCTAAATTGCGTTTTGCTTCTTCTTTGCTTCCTCCTTTAGAAGAATAAGTTACTTGAACATGAAGTTTATCGTCTGTACTTTCTTCAATCTCAAAAATATCATCAATTGGAATGATTAAGTTTCCATCAGCATCAATTAATTGATCTAAATCGTTAAAAGTTTTGAACTTTAAGTTACCTTCATTATTTTCTCTAAAATAAACTTGTAAGGTATCAGAAGGAATAACATAACTTTTTTCTTGTGTCATTTCAACTGAGTTTCTAAATTTACTTGCTGTACTTACAGAAATTCCGATGATTGCAAATAATGCAACAAACCAAAGAGCGATTGATCCAAAGATGACAGCTTTGCTTACTTTTACTTTATTCCAGAAACATTTTACACCTAAAATTGTCAACAAAATACCTGGAATTACCATTAATATTCCTCCAAATATTTTGGCTGCCATGCTCATCCATTCCTCTTCAACAAGATAACCGAATAATTCTGTTGGCATTTCTGTCCAAGTAGTAAAGAAGAAAAAGAATCCTCCAATGATTAATCCAATTCCTGAACTTAGAATGATAAATCCGATGAACCAAAGTAAAATTCGACCAAAAACACCAAAGGCTCCGCCTAATTTATTACTTAATTCTTTGCTTCCACTTACAACAGCTTCACTAGCTTGTTCTACGTTTTTTTTTAATGTATCAATGTTTGCTGGTTGTCCGTACATCTGTAACTTCTCTGATGTTGTTTTTGCTTTTGGAACAAAAATTAACAAGATAAAATAACAGAATACCACTAAGAAAAATGATACACCTGCTGTGAAAATTCCCAAAATTCCAAGAACTAACCAAATAGAACGTACAAACCAAGGATCAACGCCCATATAATGCGCCAAACCAGCAGATAATCCTGTTACAATTGTATCATCTGGATCGCGGTACAAACGTTTCGCACCAGTTTGTTGCCCACCATACGATTGATTATTTGACGAATAATTGTATGATGAATTTGTAGACGTTTTTTCGTTCTCTTCATCTTCTTCAACCTTATATTGATCTGGATGTCCCATCGTTGCAATTACAAAATTGATGTCATCTTCGTTTACGACTTCTCTAAATTTTAATCGTTCACGAAATAATTCAGAAATACGGATTTCTACATCTTCAATAATATCTTCTACACCTTCCGTACCTCTCAACGAAGTTTTTACATCTTGTAAATAGGTCTTTAATTTATTATAGGCGATTTCGTCTAACACGAAAGAAAATCCTCCTATACTTATTGATACTGTTTTATCCATTTTTCTGCGTTTCTGTGGTTACTTTATTCACGGCTTCAATTAACTGTTCCCAAGTTTCAGCTAATTCTTTTAAAAAATTTTCACCTAACTCTGTAAGTGCATAATATTTGCGAGGTGGTCCTGACGTTGATTCTTCCCAGCGATACTGTAAAAGGTCATCATTTTTTAGTCTTGTCAAAAGCGGATATAATGTTCCTTCAACAACAATCATCTCTGCTTTTTTCAATTCGTCTATGATATCAGATGCATAAGCATCTCCTTTTTTGATAATGCTGAGAATACAATATTCCAGTACACCTTTTCGCATCTGAACTTTTGTTTTCTCTATATTCATAAGAACGGCTTGTTTTATTTTGTTATACAAATATATATAAAAGTTTTAGTATTATGCAAAACAAAGTACTGAATTATTTTTAGTATTATAAATAAAAGACATACCAATCTGCCTGTTTATCGAGGTTTATTGAATTAATATTTTTTTTAAGTTTTTTAAGTTTTTTAAGTTTTTTAAGTTATTTAAGAATATTTTAAAATCGATGTTTTTTTTATGAAAAAGTACTTGATTTTACTTGAAAAAATATTAACTATCATTTAAAAATCACCTTCAAAAATCACTCATTCTACTTGAATTAGTTTTATTACCTTTGTCAAAAATCGAGCTCACACAATGAAAAAAATTATAGGAAGTGCAATGCTTTTAGGAGCATTTTTAGCTTCAGAAAGTGCTTTAGCTTGGGGATTAACAGGTCACCGAGTAGTTTCTCAAATTGCAGAACAACATATTAGCAAGAAAACTCGTAAAGAAATTACAAAAATTATTGGTCCACAAAAATTAGCGTATTGGGCGAACTGGCCAGATTTTATCAAGTCTGATGATTCTTGGAAACATGCAGATTCTTACCATTACGTAAATATTCCAGGAGATTTGGATCGTGCACAATTTGATGTTGCGCTAGATGGAACTTCTGATGATAATATGTACAAAAAAGGTTTGTTTTTGATTAATGAATTAAAAAACAACAAGAATTTAACAATCGAACAAAAACAACACGATTTATATTTCTTGATTCACATTTTGGGAGATGCGCATCAACCTTTACATGTTGGGCGTCCAGACGATTTGGGTGGAAATAGAATCAAAGTTGAATGGTTTCGCGATAAAGTAAATATTCATACCGTTTGGGATTCTAAATTGGTTGATTACGAAAACTATTCGTACACAGAATATTCTAATTTACTGGATATTGCAACGAAAGAACAACAAAAAACAATGCAAGAAGGAACTTTTGCTGATTGGATTTACGGCTCTTATATTATTGCAAACAGAATTTACGCAGGTGTTAAAATGGACGATAAATTAGGTTACCGTTATCATTTTGACAACAAAAAAACGATCGAAGATCAAATGCTAAAAGGCGGTCTACGTTTAGCAAAAGTTTTAGACGAAATTTATAAATAAATAGAATCTTTACCGAGATTTACAAATCCTGAAAATGACTTTTCAGGATTTTTTTATGTTCAAAATTTAAATTTTCGGTCATTTTGACATTTGAAAATAGTAAAAACCAGTCATTTTGTCTTAAAATATCGATTTGCACATAATTTGAATAAAGTGAAAACATGAACAATGAAATCAAAAATTTAAACATACAAGACATGAATACAGCAAGAAATAATAGAGCAAATTATTTTCCTTTTGGATTTGAAAATGCAATGCGTCCAAAATTTGAAACTTTTGTAAATTCTCAAAATCAATTTCCTGCAGTAAATATCAAAGAAAATGAAGATAGTTTCGAGATTTTATTAGCTGCACCAGGTTTAAACAAAGAAGATTTCTCTATTGAAATTGATGAAAATATTTTGAAAATTTCATCAGAATTTAAACAAAATGAAGAAGTAAAAGAAGAAAAATTTTCGAGAAAAGAATTTAATTTTTCAAGCTTCAGAAGAGCATTTACATTGCCAGAAACCATAAACGAAGATAAAATAGAAGCTTCTTATGTAAACGGAATTTTGCAATTAGTTCTACCTAAGAAAGAAGAAGCTTTACCAAAAGAAAAACGTAGCATACAAATTTCATAGATATAGTTAATTTTAGTTGGTTAGTAAATCCTCAATTCTTCGGAGTTGAGGATTTTTTGTTTAAATCAAATTTATAATTTTATCATTTCCTCAAAAACAATGTTAAAAAAAGTGACTATTTTATCGAAAACGGAATCAAAAAGTTCTTAACAAAAACACTTAATAATTTTTATAAAAAAGTGTTTTTTAGTAAAAATTATTAAAAACTAATCTTTTACATTTACAAAAGATTAAAATTCAACTATGCACAAAAACATTTTATCTACAATAACTTATGTTGTAAAAACACGTTTTTGCACAAGCTCAAAAGAATTTCAAACAACTGAATTTAATTCGGATAACGGGTTAAAAAATAGGTTGGATGCTTTTAATTTTCTTAAAAATTACATCGAAATTATTTCAAATGAAGGTTTGCTACAAATTGAAAGTAACTTTATTCAACCAAAAGCAATTGATCGAATAAATACTGAAATCAATTTTCCTAACGAAAATAATTACAAACGCTTAAAACTAGTTAATCAAGAAGCTATTTTTATCACTCCAAATGAAACCATTTTTCCTTACGGAATTAGTTTGTCTTTTGTGTTAAATGAAGATTTCGATTCTTTAAAAAAAGATAACGAATATGAAATTTATTCTTTAAAAAATTCTAAACAAATTAATTATTCTGAACAACTTAACAATTTAATAAACGAATATAAGTTACTGAAAAATTTAGGTTTTGAAGAACAAATAAATGCAATAAAATTAAATAAAAATCTATTCTCAAATTTTGCTATTAAAGATGACTATTTCAAAATTTTAGACACACCTTTTTTGTGGAATAACCCAACAAGACAATTTTTTATAAATAATATTTCGAACAACGAATTTATTCTAGATTGTCTTTACGATCATCTTTTTCATTATCAATATTTTAATTATGTTCAGTTTTTAGAAAAGAATTGTCCGAAAGAAATTGAAAAAAATATTTATGCAATGCTGCATGGTCAGGGAGGTTTATTATTTGTTGGTTATCATCCAGAAAATTTAACCGAAAGTATTATGAGCGATGTCGAATTGATTAATTATTACAATTTACTTGATGCAAATTTTTCTCAGGACGAATATTTATATAAAAACATTAATTTACAGATATTTAGTTTCAATGATTTTCCAGTTTTAGCAATTACGGTTTTTCCATTAAATGAAGAATCGAAAAAGAATCATGCCTATAACCCTGACAAAATATTTGTGCTACAAAATAATCGATTCATTAAAATGAAAGATAGTTAAAAAACAATACTATATTTTCAAAAAAACATAATTACACAAAAGACATCTACAGATGTCTTTTTTTATTTCACAAAATATTCTATTTTAGACCTAATTTGTAAAATTTATCACACGAAATTACTTTAATTATGAAATTGATTAACACATTAACCTACTCTACAATTGTATTATCGTCTATTGCGGTACATGCGCAAGCACAAGAAAAATTAGACCCAACTGTACAAAGTTTTGTAACCGAAATTCAAAATAATTCGCAGTTGAAGAAAATTTCGCACGAATTATTAGACGGAATCGGACCTCGTTTAGTAGGAACTCCACAAATGGATCAAGCAGGAGAATGGGCAATTAAAACGTTGAAATCTTGGGGAATTGATGCCCGCCGTGAAGATTATGGAACATGGAAAGCATGGGAGCGCGGAATAACGCATGTTGATATGACGTATCCAAGAGCAAAATCTATCGAAGCTACTCAATTAGCATGGTCACCAGCAACTAAAAAAGCTGTGAATGCAGATGCTATCGCAATGCCTGTTTTCAAAACAAAAGCTGAATTTGACGCATGGTTACCTTCTGTAAAAGGAAAAGTTGTTTTGATGTCACAAAACCAATCATATGGACGTTCTGATTATCAATACAAAGATTTTGGTTTAGAGGATTTGTATAAAAAAGTTACTGAAACAAGAAAAGCTGAAGCCGAAGCTTGGGCAAATTCTATAAAAGTGACAGGTTACAACAACAATACACTTCCAGAAGTTTTTGAGAAAAATGGAGCTGCAGCGGTTGCAATTTCTTATTGGACAGGAATTATGGGAGCAAATAGAATTTTTGGTGCAAAAACGAAAACTATCCCAATGTTAGATATTTCGAATGAAGATTACGGAATGTTATATCGTTTAGCTGAAAATGGAACTGCTCCAAAATTGACTGTTAATGCACAATCTAAACACAATGGAGTTGCGAAAACATTCAATATTATTGGAGAAATTAAAGGAAAAGAAAAACCAAACGAGTACATTATTCTTTCTGCTCACTTCGATTCTTGGGATGGAGCGCAAGGAGCAACAGATAACGGAACTGGAACTATCACAATGATGGAAACAATTCGTACAATCAAAAAATTATACCCAAATAACAAACGTACAATTTTGATTTGTTTATGGGGAAGTGAAGAACAAGGATTGAATGGTTCTCGTGCTTTTGTAGAAGATCATCCAGAAATTATTAAAAACACTCAAGCTGTATTTAACCAAGATAATGGAACAGGACGTGTAGTAAACATCAATGGATCTGGTTTTGAAAAATCATATGAATACATGACGCGCTGGTTACAAGCTGTTCCTAATTTTATTACGAAAGAAATCAAGACAGATTTCCCTGGAATGCCAAGTGGTGGAGGATCGGATCATGCATCTTTTATCGCTGCAGGAGCGCCAGCTTTCGGACTTAGTTCATTAAATTGGGGTTACGGTACGTATACTTGGCACACAAACAAAGATACGTATGATAAAATCGTTTTTGAAGAAGTACAAACGAATGCAATTTTGAGTGCTACTTTAACGATGATGGCAGATCAAGAAAAAGATTTAGTAAGTCGTGAGCGTCGTATTTTACCTAATGGTAGAGACGGAAAACAGCAAGAATGGCCAGAGGTTAAAAGCCCGGCAAGAAATTCTGATACTTATTTAAAATAAGATATTTTCAAATAAAAAGTCCACTTTCAGTGGACTTTTTATTTCATATATTTAACTTTCTCTATAATCAACAAACGTAATTGGTTTTCTACTTTCTGGCTTGAAAACAATTGATTGTAATTCTTCAAAAGTTTCAAATTTTATAGAAGGCGTTACGCGTAATTTTGCTCTGAAATAATCTTTTATTTTTGCTAAAAAATCATCGGTTTCGTCTGTTGAAACTAATCGAATTAAAATTTCATCTGTTCCAAATTCGTTCGAATAAATTTCGATTAAATGTAATTTGATTTCATCAAAATGATTCAAAATATCATGTAAAGCTGGCGGATACAAGGTTGTTCCTTTGTACTTTATCATATGTTGCTTTCTACCTTCAACTGGTCCTAATCGATACGAATTACTCCCGCATATACATTTATCGGAATGTTTGCGTACTAAATCACCTGTTTTAAAACGCAATAAAGGCATTCCTTCTATTCCTAATGTTGTAATTGTCAATTCACCTAATTCACCATCTTGTACAACTTCATTATTCTCGTCTAAAATTTCTGTGATAATCAAATCTGGCTGATGATGTCCTCCAACCGATTCATTACATTCTGTAAACGCTGTTCCCATCTCGGTTGAAGCATAAGTCGAAAAAAGTTGAATATCCCATTTCGAATTTATTTTTTGCGCCAACAAAGACGAATTCAAATCTTTATCACGCAACGACTCTCCAATACACAAAACCGATTTTACGGATGAATTTTGATAATCGATGTTATTTTTCTCTGCATAATCTAACATTTTCAATAAAAAAGATGGAACAGCAACCAAAAATTTGGGTTGATATTTTAAAATAGAATCCCATTGCAATTGCGGAACTCCAGCACCAACACGAATAACGCCCGCGCCTATTTTTCTCAAACCAAGAAAATACGCCAAACCAGCCATAAAACGACGATCAATCGTTGTCATCAATTGTACAACATCACCTTTTTGAACCCCAATTCGTTGAAAAGAATTCATTTCATTTGCTGCCAGACGATCTAAATCTTTATCCGTCAAACCAAATGTTACAGGATCACCTAAAGTTCCAGAAGTTGTTGAGTAATCAATAATTTCAGTTAATGGAACACATAAAAAATCAAAATTATATTGTTGCAAATCATTCTTCGTTGTAACAGGAATTAATTTTAAATCTTCCGTTGTTTGAATAGATTTCCAATCAATTTGATATTTTTTGAATAAATCTTGATAAAATTTGGAATGCGTCGCAAGATACTTTATCTGTTCTTGAAGTTTCTGATTTTGAAATTCTTTAATCTCTTCTAAAGATTGAAGTTCTAAGGATGTTAACGCGTTTTTCGAGAACATTTGGATAATTTTTTCTGAATTTTATTTCGGTCAGGAACTGTAGTCACCTCCTTTGTCAATGCTAATTTATAATAAAAACTCGCTTGTTGATAATCTTTCTGCTGAAAATAATAATCACCAACTTTGTCATAAACCAACCAAAAATCAGGATTATTTTGAATGTAACTTGTTAAAAAAGTTTCATCAATTTTCTTATTTTCTTTTATCAACTTACTTATTTGGTGCGTTTGTTCACGATATTTTTCATAATTAGAATAATCAGCAGATAAGACAAACTTGTCTTTTTCTATTCTCAAACTATCTACATTTAACATATAATTTGAAATAGAATCATTAAAAATTTTATTCAAATCATAAGCTGTAAACTCACCTAATTGATATGGATTTGACGAAACCCAAACCAATCGTTTATCTGGTTGAAAAACAACTGCGTGATGCGCCAATAGTTGATTCAAAGCCTTTTCATTTCCGTAACCTAATTTAGTGTTTTTCAAACCATTTGTATCACGCAATAATTCAACCATTTTAGTGGGATTTAGCTTATTTTCATTCGAAAGATGTTCTTCAATTTTTTCAAAACGATAAACCGAATGACTTTCCTCTTTTTGAATATTATTTCGCTTATCATCCAAATAAACATCACTCTGAAAATGGTTAGTACAAGCTAAATAAGGTTGATTTTGAACTTCATAAACACCAAACTTTTTAGGAGAAATTTCTATCAACACCACACGATGATCTTTTGAACTACCAATCATGATACTCTCAGAAACGAAAACCTTTTTAGTCTTTGCTATTTCAATTGCTTGATCAATCGTTGAGGCATATTGTAAAATTTCTAAAGCAACGAGAGAAATAGGCGTTTTTGCTTTAAGTGGAATAGAAGATTTTCCCGCATTTATCGTTACTGTAAGCCCTTCCAGATTCATTCCAGACGAAACACCAATCATTCCACACCAAGTCACCGACATATATGGATAACCAGAATTTGGCTTGACAAACGAAACTATTTTATTCTTCGCAAAATCATCATTTGCATAAAAGTCAAAATTGCGACCAATCAACAAACCTCCATCTTCAGATTTATTATCCAAAACAGCCAAAGATGAACAACCAACCAACATCAAATCATGCATAGCATGTCCTATATCGTGCGCCCCATGTAAAAAAAGGTTACGATTATATTTGTCTATTAACGAATCATAGTGGCTATTTGCAGACTCAGAAAGTCCATAAATTTGTGCTTTATATTCGTTGTTGACATATTTATGTAAATCTCGATTATAATATTTGAGTACTTTGAAAAGAAATTTTCTGCGCTTTTCAGAAGGAATAAAATCAGTTATCAAATTCATGAAAGATTGCTCTTGAAAAGCATATAATTCTTTCGTTAAAACACCTGTTTTTTGACCAATTTCTAACGGATCTCCCGAAACAAAAAGTTCCCAATTTTGTGTTTTATTTTTCTTAAAAAAATTATTTTCAATATAAAAAAGTGAGTCATTGATCTCATTTCTACTATATTGTTTTGATTGAAAAGTAGACAAATCAGGACGATTTTCTAAACTTTTTCTAATGCCACAAGATATAAACGTAAAAAAAATAAACGTAAAAAAGTAAATAGTTTTATTCATTCGCATTTAGTTTTATTTCACGATGAACTTTATTCATTAAATAGTCAGCACCAAGGATTTCGCAACATGTTACAAATGCACCAACCGTTACACCCAAAACTCCATGAACACGGACATTTTGACCAGTAAAAAACACATTTTTTACTTTTGATCTTGGTGAAATAAATGTTTTCATCGGATGATTACTATCTTTCAAATATCCATACATATTTCCTTTTTCAGAACCTATAAAATCGCGATAAGATAAAGGCGTAGAAGTATGAATTGAAGAAATTTTTTCTCTAATATCAGGAAATTTTTTCTCTAATTTACGAATGATTAATTCCGTTTTCTGACGTTTAAATTCTTCATATTCTTCTCCTCTATTTCCGTAATTATCATTAATATCAACATTATACGATTCTTCCCATTTTTGTACTTCATCAAACATCATATACGTCATAACCGTCATACTTTCCGAATACTCTTCATCTTTTTGATCCATACTAAATGTTGCAATGTATGTATTTGGCCAATCATTTGTAGTTTTTTCGTAGCTGTCCCACACATCATTTATCGAGTTAAAATGATAAATATTATGATTGATATAGGAAAAACTTTTTGGCTTAAAAACAATATAAATAGTAAATGCAGAAGGCGTTACTTCCAAGCTTTTGACGCGTCGAGAAAATGGTTTACCAAACTTACGCTCGCCTAACATATCTATTGTTTTTTTAATGTCAATATTCGAAATGAATAAATTACCAAAGAAACGTTTTCCTTTTGTTGTTTCACAACCAATTACTTCTTCATTCTCGTTTTGTACAAATGATTTTATTTCTTGGTATTTATAAATTTCACCTCCATATTTCTTCAGTTCTTTGATCAAAAGTTTCGCGATTTGGCTTCCTCCATTTACACATCTCCAAGCCGAATGTATATAAGAGTTAACTGAAAGCGCGTGTATGTACAAAGGCGTTTTCTCTGCTTGTCCTACATAAAGAAAATTATTTCCTACTAAAACCGCTTTCAAACGCTTATTTGTGAAAACCGAATCGATGTATTCTTTCGCATTAATCGACAAAAAATCTTCTTCATCAGCAAAAGTTCCGATATTCAAATTATACATAGGAAAAGCAGAACAAATTTCCTCTAATTTTTTGCTGTATTTGATTAAATTTTCTCTCTCTTCAGGAAAAAAAACAGCTAATTGATCAACAAAATTCTGATACGTTTGCGCAATTGGATATTCCTGAGAATCATCATCAAACGAAATCATATCAAAACCATTTTTATTCAACTTGCGCAATTTCAATTTGTCGGATATATTCAAATAACTGAAATAGTTATACAAATTTTCTCCTTTATCCAAACCTCCAACATAGTGAACACCAGTATCAAAAATTGTTTTATTTCGAACAAAAGTTTGCAAATTCCCTCCAAACTGATTGTTCTTTTCTAATACAACAACTTTCTTTCCTTCTTTTGCCAAAATAAGCGCAGAAACAAGTCCTCCCAAACCACTACCAATAACGACTACATCGTAATGAGATTCAGAATTATTTTGTGTAAATTGTGTATTCATTTGTTTCGGTTTGTTGGGCAAAACTTGTAAAAAGTGATTCGTCAATATTTCTATTCTTTAAAACAACAATTTTCTCAAATTGATTTATTGTTTCTTGATAAATATTTTCAATATCAGTTGAAATTAAAAGCGTCATATATTCATCTATAACGTCAAAGTTAGGACGATATTCTAACGAACGGATTTTTATAATATAATTTGTTCCAGCAACCTCTCGCTTTTCTTCCTCTTTTACAAACGTTATTATTTTTCGGTTGAATTGTTGCATCAACAATAAAAAATCAATTTGTCCAAAATCATTCGAAAAATGTACAATTCTTTCATCTTTTGTAAATGCATTATTTAATTGATGATAAACAGATTTATTTAATTTAAAATCCTTTTTTACAGCTTGAATAATTTCAGATTCTTTGTATAAAAAACTTAAAAATAATTTCTGTTTCCAATAATTTTCATCTTCATATTGATTTCGAATTTCTTGAAAATTAGCTTTAAATTCTTTACTGATTTTTTTCGTTCGCTCCGAATAATTCAAACCACAATTTTCATCATTCCAAGCAATTCTTTTACCTATTATTGAATAAATATGTCCATCAAAAATTAAAAATTCTCCTTTTGGAATAATTTCAGAATTCCCATGAATATAAATTGGTAAAATATCAAGTTGTAATTTCTCCGCCAAATAAAATGCACCTTTGTGAAAACGATTTATATTATTCGTTCGAGAACGCGTTCCTTCAGGGAAAATCATTAACGAAAACTCATTCCCAATTCGAGTTTTAATCTCTTCAATATTATTTTCAACACCATTTGAAACAGGATAAAAACCAGCCATTTTCACGGCACGACCAAAAATTGGCGATTTGTAAACCCAATCGTTCACTAAGAACACAATTTTAGGCGTACACATTCCAATCGCCAACGTATCCAAAAACGAAGTGTGATTCGCGATTATGATTGACTGTTTCTTAAAATCTTCTTGATTTGGATTAATAATTTTCTTGACAACCGTTGGTTTTAACATCAACACAGATTTCATAAAAGTTGACATTCCCCAACCAAAAAGTCCATATTTTTTTTCTTTCGTGATTGGTAAAATAAGCATCAAAAATCGAAGAATTAAAGACGTTATTGTACCAAATAATCCAAAATAAATGAAGAAAATCCCACTTTGAATTGCCAACCACAACGTCATTGGAGATTTACCTTTTTTAGGACGATTTGAGATGAAAAATCGAAATAAAATTGGGTAGAAAATAAATGTAATCACTAGTGCCGCCACAACTCCAACTAAAGAAACTGATGCGATTGATTTCAACGCTGGATGTTTAGCAAAAATAAGTGCTCCAATTGCTAAAATTGTCGTGATAACTGCTAACAAAATCGAAGTGCGATAAGTAGGCATTTCATCTTTTCCGGTCGTATATTCTTTTTGTAAAGCACTCGTCATAAAAATACTAAAATCAACACCATGACCAAAAACCAATGTACAAACAATACTGCTAAAAATATTGAATTTAATATCAAAAAGTCCCATCAATCCAGCAGTAACCAAGCCCGATAACGCAATAGGAATCGCACTGATAATAACCAATTCTATACGTCGAAAGAAATACCACAATATTAATAAAACAGCAATAAATGAGTAATTGACAAGATTATTAAAATCTGTCACTAAATTTCCTAAAAAATTTTCGTTTAACTGTTTGCGATCAATTACAATTGTTTCTTTATTATGATATTGTTTGATGAAGTTTTCTCGGCTTTCTTCCTTTAATTTTACTAAAGTAGAAATCGTATAAAAACCTTTTTTTTGCGAAACAAATTCTTCAAAAAGCGACGGATTAAATGCTCTATAATCTTCTAAATTTAAAGGTTGATATGCTTTATCAAAAATTGAGAAAAATTGATTATAAATTTCTTTTTTGAAACCATATTTTTTTCCATCCTTGATAAATTCATTCTTTACAAAATTCACTTTATCTGAATTCCAAAAATTTTTCCAATCATATATTTTTTCTTGTTGAACAGAAATTGGTAAAATCAACGATTGAATAGAATTATAACTTAAAATCTCATCTCTATTTTCTGCTTTTTGTAACTTATTTGTTAACGCAATATTTTCATTTAATACGTCTTCTACATTGTTTCCATAATTGACAACATACAACGATTTTGAGATAGAATTAGACGATGTTTCTAACTTTTGTTCCGCTATTTTTTGATCGGTTGGAACGTAATTCAATTTGGATAAATCTTTATCAAAATTGACATTATTAAACGTAAAACAACTCACAATAATCAAAAGAACACAAGCACCAATCAATATCTTGTTATTATGAAATGAAAAGAACGCTAACTTCTCTATTATTGAAGAATTATTTTCAATCGCATCTTGTTTTGGATGATATAAATGTGGAATAATCAATAAAGAAAAAATACCAGAAACAATAACTGTTATTCCAGCAAAAATTCCTAAATCTTTCAACACATCTGATTTCACAAAAAGTAAACACAAAAATGCAATCGCTGTTGTCGTACAGCTCATGATTAACGGTTTCGTAATCTCTCTAAACAATGTTTTAGAATCGCTATTGTGCTTATAATGCGTCATGATATGCAGCGAATAATCAATTGTTATTCCTAATAAAACTGCTCCAATACTCAATGAAATTGCAGAAATTGTACCTTGAATAAAATACAAAAGTGCCAAAGCGAAGAAAAAACCAAAAACGGAAGGAATAAAAATAATTATCGGAATGTAAATTTTTCGATAGAATACAATTAAAATGATCATTAATGTAATCATCGAAATCAAAACGGTTGTTATAATATCTTGTTTAATTTGTTTTGCATTCGCAACTGCAATAAAGCTTGAACCGAAATAACTCAATGTTGATTTTCCGCTATATTCTGGATTTAAATGCTGTTGAATTTCTTCTAAACGATTAACAAATTCAGTATTATGTTCTGTTTCACTTCCTGAAAATTTAGGATTGATAAAAAGAAATAATTTCGAATGATCTTTCGTCACAATAAATCCATTGTAAACTTCGAAATCATCCGTCAAATTCTTTTCTTTTAAACGATTTAATGCAACAAAAGTCAACCCAAGCGGATCTTTCAACATAAATTCTTTTGAAACAATTCCAGTCGGTGTAATCAAACTTTTGTAATTACTTTCAACAATAGAAGCAATCGAATCTTTTAAGAGTTTTTGTTCTAACTTTTTATAATCTTCTTTCTCTAAAAAAAGTGGCAAATTTTGATGAACGAAATCAAAAGTCGAAGCAAAATTATCTAAATCATATTGACCTTGAATATCATTATAATAATTACTTAACGGCTGAACACTATCTAAAAAATCTGTTGCTTGCGCCGTCATATCATCCAACGTTCCAGCTTTATCTTTTTCGATAATCACCGCAACTTTATCCGTAAATTTTAATTGAGCAATAACCTTTGCCATTGCATCATTTTTCTCATCTTTCGGAATGATTCGCGTAATATCTTCTTCAAATTTTAGTCGATTTGAAAAAAAAACACAACCAAGTAAAAAGAGAATAAAAAATAATACACTCAACCATTTATTTGCCTTGATTTGTAAAAATATGTTGTAGAAAAATTTATGCATTCTTAATTGTCTTTTGACTGAAATAAATTAATAAAAAATAACTTACAATTCCACTAACAATACTACAAAAAGTAGCTAAAACTAAACTTCCGACAATATAACGAAGCAGATTTTTTTTGATAATTTCAAAAGAAACCAAACTCAAATCCAATTGAAAATTGTCTTGCAAAATAAATCCCCCAGTCAACAAAGAAAGATAAATAATTATCGGAATCATTGGCGGAATACTAATGTTGGAACAAAAGAAACTAATCACTTTATTAAGACGAAACATCGACGCTAAAAAAATGGATAAAAAAGTTTGAAAGCCCCAAAATGGTGCAATTCCAAGAAAAATTCCCAAAGCAATTGAAAGCGCTTTTACTTTATTGCTATCATTACTCCCTAGAATATCTTCTTTAATGAATGTTCGTATATTTTTTTTTTTGAAACTGAAGAAAAAATTTCGTGGTTTGATGTAAAAAATCGTCAAAAAAACCAGAAAAGTATTCAAAATACTAATTCTCGTAAAATCTTGAAATGGACGAAAATGTGAAACTCGTTCGTTTGGATCGTACAAAATATCAATCGGAATATTGGTCACCTCAACTCCTTTCCAAGCTGTTCGTACAATAATCTCAATTTCGAATTCGAATTTATTTGTCCAAAACTTTTTCGGAATAAATTTCAACGGATACAAACGATAACCAGATTGTGTATCATTCAGCTTAATTCCAGTCTCGAACCAAAACCAAAAGTTAGAAAACTTATTTCCAAAACTACTTTTCTTCGGAATTCCATCTTGCTCCATTTGACGACTTCCAATAATTAAAACAGGCTTATTTTTTTGATCTAATTCTGTAATAAAATTTGGAATATCATATGGAAAATGTTGACCGTCAGAATCGATTGTCAATGCATAATGGTAGCCTTTTTCTCGCGCAGTTTTAAAACCAATACGAAGTGCATTTCCTTTTCCTTTGTTCTCTGGAAGTTCAATTACAATAAACTGATTCTGATAATCTTTTAAAATTTCAGAAGTAGAATCCGTCGATCCATCATTTATAACTATAATTTGATTCGTGTAATCTAAAACTCCGTCAATCACACGCTTCAATGTTTTATGATTGTTGTAAGTCGGAATAAGTACACAAACTTTTTGTTCGTCTATTTTATGTCGAATAATCGAAAAATCCATTGATTAATTTAGTTTTTTCAGCTGTTGCGCTGTAAAAGTATTGTATTTTTTGGCGTACGATTTCACCAAAGTTTTTACTTCTTTTGGTGCAGAACTAAAATTTTCGACAATAAATGTTTTATCTTCTTGTATATTTTGATTGTATTTGATAAACTTTGGAATATTCTCTTGAATAATCAATCGAATTAAACGATTTTCAACATCTTTAGAGTCTTTTTTTATCGAATTATTGATCAAAGTTGCTCCATCTGTAAAATATTGTTTCTTCGTTTCCTTATCTTTTATATACCTTGCTTTCAGAATTTTAGACGCACCTTTATATGCAATAATTGTTTGATTATCACCTGAATAATTATCTAATTTATTATACAAAATAGATACATTATTCGATGATTTTGAAGCGTTTTCAAAATCTGTTCTCAATTCGGATAAGGTTAATCCAAAGAAAAATGAAACCGATAAAAAAATAGATAATAGAGTTTTCATTAATCTAAAACTTTATAAATTGCACTAAATTTTAACGCATTTGTCGTTTCAAAAAATGAAGAATTTTTCACTTTCACTTCATTATTTTCACAAACAACATTCAAACTCAAATCCAAAATAGGATTAATAAACGGATTTATTGTCGCCATAAATTTCACATTCGAAACTTTAGACAAAAACAAATCTTTCGAAACAAAACCTTCTGTTATCTCCTTTATTATCTGCATCATGCAAACACCAGGTGTAATTGGGTTATTTGGAAAATGACCTTCGAAAACTTGATGATTTGGATTTAATTCAATTTGAACTTTAAAATTATTTTCATCAATTTTCTCAGTATTTTTAATGATATATAGATTAGGAATAAGCATTTGTAATAGTTTTGAGTTACAAATATAATCTAAAAAAAGATGATTTGTACGTTAGTTTACTCTTCCTCTAATTGTATATTTACTTTTGTAAGTGTGATACTTAAATTGAAGTGATTATGTTTGATTAAAATCTGATCAGGAAAATCTGTTTGATCTCCTGAAAATTGATTAATCGTTTTTATTTTATTCTTCTTTAAATGAACCAATTCTTTAAAATAATTTGATTCATTCTTAGCAAAAATTAAACTCACTTCTTTTGATTTTAAAATCGTTTGATCTGTCGTTTTTATATGCTCATCAACTTGAAAATCATTCTTAAAAATAGCTTGTAAATCTTCTGCAAGAGTTTTTACAACCACTTTTTTTTTCAAATCTGGCATTACATAATTCAATGTATAATCGTGGTCTGTAACTGACAAATCGAATAACGTATTCCCAAAATCAGACGTCATTACCACACGATGCGAGTTGTAACCCAATTTTTTCACAACAAAATTACCTTTCATTTCCTTTTTCATGAACGTAATCTTGAAACGATAACTATACTCTTTATCAGTTGAACTAAAATATGGGTTCAAAAACTCCCTTTCATCCTTTTGTTGTTCTTGTATATCAGCAATTTTGTAAGTCGTTCCACAAGAGGTTAAAATGAAAAAACTAAGGATTAAAAACAGACGCATTTATTGTTTTATTTAAAGATTTGTTGGTAAATAAAATTTTCGTGTAATCATCCGAAGGTTCAATTAATTTGACTTCTGTAACCGTTGATTGACCTGAATAAAACGTCAACTGAATTTCTTTGATGTACTTTTTTACATCCTTTATTTTTGGTTGTAATTTTGCAATTCGAGATTTATCAGTTTTCGCAAAAGTTATGATAAAATCGTTTGTATCAAACAAATTTCCACTTACACTTCCGACAATTAATTGATTTAATTTTTCAAATTTTTTATTTCCTTGTAAATCTACACTCGATTTTTTCCCTTCATCATTAATGTAAATTTTTCCATTGTTAAAAATCACATTATAATCAATTGGTTGTGTATAATTCCAACGCATCGCTTTAGGATTTTGCAAGTACAATTTTCCTTTCGAAACAATTGGTTTATCCAAGAAACTCATCACTTTATATTGTGTAAAATCAGCCGTCAACGTTTGTATTTTCTTAGAATCAGCTATAATATCTTTTTTGAAATTCTCAATTTCAGCATTACTCATTTTACTTTCTTGCGCAAAAATTGTCAAGTGAAAAAAAGCTAATAAAATGAAGATTTTAGTTTTCATATACATCAATTTTCAAGAGTTCATTTAATGGAACTACTTTATAATTTTCCTTTTGTAAAAATACGAATAATTGCTCTAAAACATTCGCAGTTTTGTCTGAAGTATCGTGCATCAAAATAATAGAACCAGGCTTTATTCGACCAGTAATTCGGTTCAATAATTTTTTTTCATCATTGATAACTGTATCCAAAGAACGAATATCCCAACCAATTACATTATGTTGTGTTTTATTTAAAGCCTTTGCTATATGTGGATTTGTGACACCAAAAGGTGGTCTAAAAATTTTCGTCGTAACGTTTATTTTTTCTCCAATAAGTTGATTGGTAGAAACGATTTCATCAATGATTTTTTCTGTTGAATAAAAACCATTTTTAGAAGAGTGATGAAATGTATGATTCCCTATCAAATGTCCTGATTGATGAGTTATTTCAAGAATTTCAGGATAATTTTCGATTTGTCTACCAATGCAAAAAAAAGTTGCTTTTGCACTATTTTTTTCTAAAATGGTTAAAATTCTTAGTGTAAATTCCGTCGGTCCATCATCAAAAGTAAGAGAAATTATTTTCTCTGAATGATTATTTCCTCGATGATAAGCTTTCAAAAAATAGTTAAATCGAATTTCAAAAGCTCCAAAAATTGTCAATAACAACCAAATAATAAAAGGTATAAACAAATAAAAAAAAGACAAACCTTTTGTAAAACAACCAATTGATAAACAAATTAGTATAACTACAAAAAGGATTGTGACTACTCTGAATTTCATATCGATTGAAGCAATACTAAACTCAAATCTTTACCTTTATGACCATTCACTAAAAGTACGTTTTTATAACTTTCAGCTTTTACGTCATTCTTTTTGAATTGGTTTGGTAAAGTTTGATTTTTCAATAATTCACAACCTAACACAAATCCGAAAGCAGAGGAAGTTCCAAATTCTCCAATAAAATCTTTGTATCCAAATAACTCAAGTTGATTTAAATCATTAATATTCAATAAATTTTCACCAGAAATAATCGAATCAATATCGGTTAAATCAATATGATTCAATTGAATGAATTTTAAAATTTCGGAATATAAATCTTCAAATTGATTTAAAATAGAAACATCTAAAACTTTTGTATAAGAATTTTCATTTCTTTTATTAGATAAAACACAAAAATGAGCACCTTCACTATATTTAATTCCTTGATTTTCTTCTGATTCAATCTCACCAATTAATTGTAACAACTGATATGTTCTTTCTCCAATTTCATCAATTCCACCAACCAAAACGTTATTTACTTCTTGATTTTCAACTTGTAAAAAACCATCTAGAAGTGCATTTTCAAACGAATTAAAACCATTTGTATACGTGAAATTATACGCATTACAACCAAGATGCAAAGCAATTTGAGAACCAACTGTATTGTGCGTAGATTGAATAAAAGCTGTTGGCGTCAAAAACTCTTCTTTGTTTTGAATAATATTTGTCAAAAACTTCTCAGAATCAACCAAACAACCCAAAGCAGTTCCAGTAATTATTGCTTCTGGTTGTTTAATTCCTGCCTCATTCAATGCTTTTAGAGAAGAATAAATTCCCATTTTTACACCAGAAGCCATTCTACGACTCATCGCAGGAGAAATAATATCTTTTAACGAAGGCGATTTTGCCTTAGTAATAGAAGCTTCTAAAGGAAGAAAATCATCAGTTATTATATCTATAAATCGCACATTTACAAAGCCTAATCCGTTTACAAATACTTCTTTCATGATTTAGAAAAAATTAAAGTTGAACAATTTCCTCCAAAACCAAACGAATTTGATAACACATATTCAATATCTTTCTTTTCCAATTTTGTGGTCGGAAAGATATTCAACTCTTCAATCGGAGATTGAAAATTAAGATTTGGATAAACAAGATTATGTTGAATACTCAACAAACTGAATACCGCTTCTACACTCGCTGCAGCAGCCAACGTATGACCTGTAAATGGTTTTGTAGAACTAAAATTAGGGACATTTTCTCGGAAAATTCTCTTCAAAGCTCGACCTTCTGTTATATCATTATTGTTTGTTGCAGTTCCATGAACATTAATATAATCGATTTCTGAAGGCTGAATAATAGAAGTTTCGAACGCTTTTTTCATCGCCAAATACGCTCCTTCTCCATTTTCAGACGAAGCTGTTTGATGAAATGCATCATTAGCATTTCCAGCACCAACTAAATAACCAAGAACTTTTTTATTTGACTTTTGAACTGATTCTTCTGATTCTAAAACTAAATAAGCTGCTGCTTCACCAAGATTTAGACCTTTTCGATTTTCATCAAATGGTTGATTAAACTCATCACTCAAAATCATCAAACTTTTGAATCCATTAATGGTAAATTTTGACAAAGCATCCGTTCCGCCAACAATCACTCTATCTAATTTTCCTGAATTAATCAAGCGCGCTCCATACATAATCGCATTCGCAGCCGAAGAACAAGCCGTACTAATTGTAGAAACAAAGCCTTTCAAACCAATTTCATTTGCAATTTGATTGGAAGAAGCGCCCGCATCGTGACTCGAAATATACTTTTGTTTCTCGGGCAGGTTTTCATAATCCAAAAAATAATTTTCCGTCATATCCATTCCTCCCACACTTGTCGAAGAAATCAGTCCTGTTCTGACTTCATTTACGTTTTCGATTCCTGCATTTTTCAGAGCTTCTTTCACAGCTATTAGTCCTAACATCGCTGTTCGAGAGAAATTATTCTCTGAAGATAAGTTTAAAAAAGTTGCTAATTCATCATTCGATAATTTAATTTCACCTACAAAAATTTCATTTTTATGAATAGAATCAAAATTTTCAAGGCATGATAAACCATGCTTTTGATGAATTAATGAATCGAAATTCTCTTCGACATTCTTACCAATTGCCGAAATAATTCCCATTCCTGTTATTCCAACTTTTTTATGCATTATTTTGTTCTATTTTTTTCAATATAATCTGCCATTACTTCTACCGATTGAAAGATTGTTTTTCCTTCTTTTGGATCAGTAATTTTGATTCCATATTCTTTATCCAATAAAACAATCAACTCCAAAGCATCGATTGAATCTAATCCCAAACCGTCACCAAATAAAGGATCATCATTTTTGATATCCTCTACTGATACATCTTCAAGGTTTAAAATTTCGATAATTTTTACTTTTAAGTCGTTAATTAAATTTTCCATAGTATTTTTTATTGTAAACTAATATTGTTTTTAATCCATTAAGTACATTTTCGCTTCGTAATCACCTTGTAAATAATCTACCCAAGCCAAAACAACTTTCTTTGCTTTGTTTTTTCGAATTAAATAATTCGCATATTTTTTTAATTGTTCTTCATTAAAATTTTTCGAAATAAAAAAAGCATTTTCTGTCTTCAATCCATGACGAATACTTACTTCACCTAAACAAATATTTGCTAATGTATAAACAAAAACAGCAGGACTTGGAAAAATTTCATCAGTAGATTGAATACTTTGTTGATGTTTCAAATCTGATTCTAAACTCGAATTTCGATTTGCAAAAACCAATGCAATATCTTGATTTTCATTTAAAGTATTCTCATCTTTCAACAAAATTTCGGCAGCTAAAAAAGCTAATTTACTTTGATAATCCATTTTATAAAATTTTGGATAATCAATTTCGAAAGATTTGAAGAAATTTTTCGAAAATATACCAAAATCTCCTGAAGAATCTTCAAAATGAAGTTCATCATACAACCAAACTTGTTCGTTTTTAATCTCAACTTTAGTCATTCTGAACTTTTTTTAGAATAATTACAGCATTACTTCCTCCAAAACCAGATGAAGTTTTCAAGATAATATTGACTTCTTTTTGAAGATTTTCATTCAAAATATTTAATGGAACTGAAGTTCCTATTTCACTAAAATTATGACTTTTCAAAACTAAATTTTCTTCAGCTTGCTTCATCGCAATAATTAATTCCAACAATCCAGAAGCGCCCAATGTATGTCCATAAAAAGCTTTTAAACTATTTGTCGGAGTTTTATCCATTTGTAAACGATTAAAAGCAATTGCTTCCATTTCATCGTTATACAATGTCGCCGTTCCATGTGCCGAAATATAATCAATTTCATTTGATGAAATATTGGCTTCTTTCATCGCGACTTCTATACTCAAGACCAAACCTTCACCCGTTCGAGATGGTCCAGAAATATGATTTGCATCGTTAATTGAAGATTCACCCAAAATCTGAAAACTATTTTCTTCTTGACTTTTTGAAAGATAAACACAAGCCGCAGCTTCGCCTAAATTAACACCTTTTCTATCTTTGTCAAATGGTTTACATAATTCAAAATCCATTGCTTGAAAAGAATTGAAACCTGTCAAAACAAAATCTGTCAACTCATCCAAAGCCAAAACATATGCATCATCAAACTCATCAATTTCAATGAAACGTTTTGCAACATTAACTGCTAAAACTCCAGAAACACAAGCATTTGAAATGATAATTGGTTCAGTTTTAAATCCAAAATAATCTGCAATTTTCTTTGCAAAATTTGGAATTGAAACTTTTTCTAAAGAATCAGAAAGTTGATCAATATTTCCTTTTGTAGTTGAAAGTACAAAAGCAGTTCGTTGTGAAATTTTTGATTTTTCAATAATAGATTGAAGAGCTGAAATACCAATTATTTCTAATCGTGTATAATGTTGATTATCTTTTAGTTCATTTTTTAAATTTAAGAAAATATCATCCTCAATTTTCCCAGCATAAAAATTCTTTAAATGACCAAATGAATCAATTTTAGAAACAGCCGAATTTCCTTTCAACAATTCATTCCAATTTGTTTCAATTGAATTTCCGAAAGGCGTTAAAATATTTGCACGATTAATGTAAACTTTTTCCATTACAACAATCCTACTTTTTTCTTCCATTCTTCAAAAAATGGTGGCAATGTTAACATTAAATCTCCTTCGTTGTCTAAAAAAACTTGAGTCGTTTCTCCAATACAAACCAATTTTTCATCTTGATTGAAAATCTTGAATCTGTATATCATTTTAGCAGCCAAAGTATCTTCAAAAGTTGTTTCTACTCTACATTTATCGCCATATTTCAATGGAAATTTATGTTCACAAACCGACTTAATGATTGGTGTTACAAATCCGCTTTTTTGAATATCCAAATAACTAATCCCAAAATGACGTCCAAAAGCTTCCCTTCCATCTTCAAAATACGTAATATAATTCCCATGCCACACGATTCCCAACGGATCGGTTTCATTGAATCGTACTGCGAAATTGGAATTATGTACTAATGTTTTAATCTTCTCTTCTGAACTTATCATAATATATAGCGGCAAACAAGGTAATAATATAGAACAAAGTTAACAAAATAATATTCGGAACAATCTGAAGAAAAGATTGATTTCGCAGAATTAAACTATAATAGCCATCGAGTGCCCAATTCATCGGTGATATTTTCGCAAAATGTTGCATAAAATCTGACATCGCAAAAACTGGAATCCAAACACCACCAATTGCAGCTAAAATAACGACTAAAGTCGCTCCAAAAGGTGCAGATTGTTCTTGGGTTTTCGCAATTGTACCTATTAAAAGTCCTAATCCAATTGCTGCCAAAGAAGCAAATATAGTTAATCCGTAAATAGAAAATAATATGCCATCCGTTTTGAAACCTGGTAAATCAATCAATGGAAAGACTAATTTAGCGACACATAAAATCATTGTAAATTGCAATAAACTTATGATTAAATACGTGATGGTTTTTCCGATAATTTGAACAGAATAAGGCATTGGACTTGTTAATAGTCGAATATGTGTGCCTAAACTTTTTTCTTTTACAATGTTGATAGAAAGCGGAACAACAATAAAAAATATCGCAAATAATGTCCATGCAGGCACATTATGTTGTGTAACATTTGGTTTCAAAACTGATTTAGAATCTTCAGGAACAATCTCTTGAAAATGAATAAACTTCTCATTTTGAAATCCTAAATCATTTGATCCCATCTCTTGTTGAAATGCTTTGTAAATACTTTTATTCTCAGTATCTGTAATTAATTTATCCAAAACATTCGACACATTTTCTTTGAAAGCCAATGAAGTTGCAGGATCAAAGTATAATTTAATCGTTTTTGGATTGACTTGTTGATTATATTTAACTTGCGTGCTATCAAAAGCAAATTCGTTCAGAATTTTCTCAACATTTTGATTGATTTTATAATTCAAATCCTTTGATAATTTCGCTGGAATTACAATTCCAACTTGGTATTTTCCTTTAAAAACTTCAGTTTTCAGTTCATCTTCCGTTAATTTTTTCCCATTTAATTCAGTTACAATTTTTAAATTTCCTGAATGTGAAATATGTTTTTTTACAATCGCAGAAATACTACCTTGATCATGATCAATAAATAGAACAGGAATACTTGCTTCAGCAAAAGAATCATAGGTACTTTTCTGAATTTTAGTCACCGTAATAACCAAAATCAAAGGCATAATAAAAAGAATCACCAATCCGCCAATATCACGAATAAGTAATAAAATTTCTTTCTTTATACATGCTAAAAGTTGGCTCAACATATCACGATAATTTAGTTAAATTAACAAAAGCTTCCTCCAAATTATATACATTCACTTGCTTGATTAATTCTTTCGGTTCAGCTGTAACAATTGATTTTCCTTGATTCATAATCGTGACTTGCGTACAAAAATCTTCGGCTTCTGCCATATGATGAGATGTATAAACAATCGACATTCCTTGTTGATGAAGCTCTTGTAAATAGTCTAATAATGCAATTTTTGATTGTATATCAACGCCAACAGTTGGCTCATCTAAAAAAAGAATTTCTGGCTGATGAAGAATTCCTGCCAATAAATTAATGCGACGTTTCATTCCTCCCGAAAAAGAATCAATTTTTTTATCTAAAAACTTACTCATTCCTACTTTTTCAGTCAAAAGCTGAATCTTTTCGTGTAATTCTTTTGAAGGAACTTTATAAATTTTTCCAAAAAATTCTAAATTTTCTCTCGCTGTCAACGTTGGATACAACGCATATTCTTGCGGAACAATTCCAATGATTTTTTGAATCTTTTTTAAATCTGTTTTTTGATTTAAATTTTGAATCACAACATTACCAGAAGTTGGTTTAATCAATCCAGAAAGTATCGACATCAAGGTTGTTTTCCCTGCTCCATTTGGACCAAGTAAACCGTGAATTTCGTTCTGTTTTATCGTCAAAGAAAAATCTTCTAGCGCAAAAACATCAGAATTTTTATATTTTTTATATAATTTTTCAATTTCAATCATCTGTGACTAAATTGCTTTTCTTAAACGTTTAAAAAACGATTCTTCCAAATCTGCTAATTCCAATAATTGATCCGAAATCACATCGTAAATATCTTGTGCATTGTTTCGTTTTTTATAAACTCTTGATGCATTTAGAGCTAAATCTCGCCATTTATCCCCAATTGCAGAAATTTCTAAGGCAAAATCATTCAGATTTGGTTGATTCAATTTTTGTGAAGCTTCTTGTAAAAAAGCAGCATAAATATAACGAAAACCTCCACCTCCTGTCCCAATCTCTTCTTGCATTCGAATCATTTGTGCCAAAAAATAATTCGTTTTTGCATTCCCAATTTTCTTTGGCATTTTTTTAATTCGTTTCGCAACCATTCTGATTCCTCGAACACCAACAATCGGAACTGGTGCTAACATTTCACGACACATTTTCTTAATTCCTTTTTTGATTGCTTTCTCAAAATCTATATTTTCTGGAATAAATTCAGGATAATATAAATGTCCTTTTGGTGCTAAAACACCTTTCGAAAAACGCACTTTTTCTAACTCATTTTCAGTCAACTTTGTCGTTTCTTGCATCACAGGATCACTGATTAAATACGTTTGATCTTGCTTACCGAAAACAACTAAATTATGTCCGTTAAAATGAAATTTATATTCTTCTGGAAAATAAGTTAAATTATACACACCAACCTGTAAGCCGCAAGGTCGATTGGCCAAAAGCTGTTCATCTAAGAATGTTTGGGCAGATTTTGTAGAGCGAAATTTATGACGTTTAACCTTTATACCAAGATTTTTTGCTGCACGATTAAAAATCATTCCTGGCATCGGACGATAACTAATTGCAGGTGCGTGATTGACTTTTAGAAAAGGTAAAAACACAAAAAAAAGTCCTGAGCCAATTCCAAAAATCATTGGTTCTGAAATCTCAATTCCTTTATTTTTTAATAAATTAGATGCTACTCCATTTTCGCAATGTGCTGATTGAAAATGTTTAAAATCAGTTATGGTTTCCATCAAAGTTTTTTAATTCATCAACCGAAATTTCAAAAGCTTCGGCATATTTTTTTAGTGTTGATTCTTTTAATTTTGAGAAAACAGTTGGTTTCGCATGTCTTTTGACAAAAATCTTCCAAATTTCGACATAATTAGACAAAATTTCCCAATCCATACGTTTCAATTCCATGAAATATAAAATTGGACTTGCTTTTCCATCAATTACTTTTTGTCTTGCTTCCTCTATACGTTCCTCCAAAATTTTTAAGGTTTCGGACTGAACAATATTCTTCGCTTCCCAACCCGCACTCAATGTTTGGGAAAATTCTCCCTGTTCATCAATTGCGTAATAAACTTCGTTGAAATTCTTGAGATGTCCTTTATCTTGTGGTACTTCAGATTGTTTCATTTTTTATGGTTTTGAAGCATTAAATTCATTGTAGCTGTCGCAATTATTTCGTCATTCAATATAACTTTTGCTTGCATCAAACTAATTGTAAATTCATCGTAATCAAAAACTTCTAACAACGTTGCTTTTGTTATAATGGTTTGATTAACTTTTGGCAATTGCATAATTTCAGCTTGTTTAATCGAACTAATAAAACCTATTACATCACCTTTATGTACATCAGAAAAATTGATAAAATAATTTTGTCCAATAATTGTCGAACAAACTTGCGCCATATTTTCCAATAAACCAACTTCTGCAAAATATTCGTTCTGAATAAATAATTGATTCGATTTTATCGAAAATAAAGCTTCAACATAGGTTTTCTCAATCCAAGAAATCTTGTCTACAAAAAGCATTGGTTCACGATGTGGAAGAAATTGTTGAATATCAATTTCCTGATTTACTTTCATAAAATTATGTTTCTGCAATCACTGTTTTCATCTCTCCTTTTGCAATTACTTCTCCTTCTATCTTTGTTTCAATCGAAACCAAAGTCACTCCCATTACTTCGTGCAAAATAGTTGCTGTTGTTGTTAAATTCTCATTCACTTTTGGCAAACGATTAATCTCTATTGATTTCATCGAGCCAATATATCCTGTTGGAACCGATTCATCTCGAATGTAAAATTGATAACCTGTATACAAAGCAACTGTTTGTGCCATGTGTTCTAATATTCCAGATTCTTTCAATTGATTATTTTCGACAAAAATCGAATCGTTTTTGACCGTTAAGCCTCCAACAACTTTTTCCTCTTCATATTCAAAAATAGCATCTACCATAATAATTGGTTCACGCTGTGGAATCAATTGTTTGATAAATCCTATTGTATGATTGGGTAATTGTATTTTATTCATTTTTTAAACGACTGTTAAATAGACGTACGAATACGAAAAACGCCCACTTTCTGGTACACAAAGCATAATACGATCTCCTTTTTTAAGATTTCCGTCTTGAAATAGTTCGTCAAGCATCAAAAAAACAGACGCTGAACCCACATTTCCAACTTTGCTTAAATTCATAAACCATTTCTCTAACGGAATATAAATATCTCTCTTACAAAATTCGTCATATAAACCTTGAACAAAATAATTTGACGAGACATGCGGTAATAAATAATCAATTTCATTTGAAGATAATTGATGTTTATCCATTGCAGCTTTCATGCTTTCTACGCCTTTTATCAAAATATTATCATTCAGAACTTTGACATCTTGTTTCAAAGAAAAAACGGATTCTTTTAACCATTCTTCCGAAGAAAAATCGCTCCAAGATTTCATTTCTCCATTCGGTAATTTATCACCTCCGGCATACATACATGTTTCCAATTCGTGTGCGTAAGAATAAGATTCCATCCACTCTATTTTAAGCGAAATCGAATCTTCGTTTGGTTGATTTTGCAATAAAAAAGCTGCGGCCCCATCTGATAACATCCAACGTAAAAAATCTTTTTTGAATGCTATAATTGGTTGCTCTTCTAATTCTTTTAAATTCTCAACTTCATGCTCAAATTTTTCTGCTTTCATCCATGTCGAAACTCGCTCAGAACCTGAACAAACTGCATTTTTAGAATTACCTGACTTTACCGAAAGATAACCAAATTTCAGCGCATTCATCCCCGAATTACAAACTCCCGAAGAAGAATTTAACTCTACCGAAACACTATTTTGCAATAAACCGTGTACCATCGCGGCATGAGAAGGCAACAACAAATCTGGCGTTGAAGTCCCACAAGACAACACTTCTACCTCATTTTTTGTGAACTGTGTATCAAATAAATTTGTAATTGCATTACTCGTCAATTCGGCATTAGAATGTGTGACATTTCCAGTTTTATCGAGAGCGTAATAACGCGTTTTGATTCCATTATTTCTTAAAACGATTCTTCGAGCTTTTGAAGGAATTTGATTAATTTTTCCTAAAAAATCTTCCATTTCTTCGTTAGAAATTGGTTGATTTGGCAAAAACTTCGACGTTTTCGTTATATATACATTTTGCATATTATTCTATTCCTTGAAAATATTTTACCTGTTTTTTATATTTAAAATAGTTGAACGGATAAAATATAATATATAACAAATTTACTAGTGGAGATATTATCCAAATAGCTAAAATTAAATAATAATAAAAGAATTTCAAATACTTTTCTCGCTGTTTACCTTGTTTAGAATCAATAATTTTAGACCAAACTTTAAACATTCGATTCCCTTTTGTATCAACAGAAACTAAAAAAGGTTTTACCTCAACGGCTCCAGATTCAATTAAGTTTTCTTGTAGATTAGAGTAATTATTATTTTGGATTGAATTTAGAATAATTTTACCAAATCTTCTACTTTCTTGAATAGTTTTTTCACTAATTCCTGGCAAAGGCAACAAATTGAACATTCGTTTTTTAACGCCCGAAAACATCCAATTTACAATTGTCATTGCACTTACTAAATTTGGTGTATGATCGACCAATGCGATGTTTCCGACTAATTTAGACTGTCGTTCTTTTAATATGGTTTTGATTTTTTCTTGTGCCAAAAACCACATATTTCGCGAACCACTAATTGTAATTATTTTAGAATTTTCTAAAATTTGCTGTACTTGTTTATCCTTTAAAAAAGAATTTATTTGAATAGATGGTGATAAAAACCAAACTTGATAATACAATAAAATTAAATCATATTTCTGATTCAAGATTTCAGTCGGAATTGGTTTAATCTTCTTTTCTTTTTGAAGAAAACTATCTGGAAAAGCATTGAAAAAAGAATAAAAATCCCACGGAAAAGGAAATTCCTCTTCCATTTCTATCTTGTATTTCGTTAAATTAATATCTTGATTTTGAACTAAATCATATGTTGTTTGATCGACAATCTCATTTAACTGTCCTGACTGAGAGTAATAAACAACTAATACGTTGCATTTCATGTAAAAGTTTAGGTTTTTTAGTGGTTTGAAAATTCATATTGTGGGCTAATTTACATCCAAAAATCGAAATAATTAAACCATTGATAAGGATATTTTTTTACAATGGTTTCTAGATTGACGCAAAACTCTTTCAAAAGTGCATTTGCATCACGATGTTTGAAATTTGCTTGACGCGCATATAAGTGATAGTGTAGATTTTTTTCCTTCATTACATACACAAAAGCAACGGGCACTTTCAAGCGAGAAGCAATAGAAAATGGTCCTGCAGGAAAATTAGCTTGTTTTCCAAGGAGCACTTCAGACATCGTTTTATTTCCCTCGAAATAACGATCTCCTGTAAAACAAATTAATTCGTTTCGACTAAGCGCATTATTTATTTCGAAAATATGAGATAAATCTTCTTGAATCAAGATAAACTTTACCGAAGGTTTCTTCGAAATACTTTCTAAATATTCTTTGATAACATTTCGTTCTAAATCTGTTGTAACCAAATTAATTTGACAATCAAAGTCAATATCTGCAAAAAAATGTTCAGCAACTTCGAAATTACCAACATGTGCACTTATTAAGATTCCGCCTTGTTTTTGATTCAATAGATTTCTTAATAATTCTATTCCATCAAATTCGTACGAATATTTGTTACGTAAACCTGCATTAATCGCTGTTTTATCAATCAAGGCTTGTCCAAAAGTATAGTAACTTTTGTAAACACTTAAAATTGATTTGAAAACCGAAAAATTTAATCGATAACGAAAGTATTCGTAAATAGATTTGTTACTGCTATAAGCCGTTATAAAATAATAAAAAGCTACAAAAATTAAGACTGAGTAAGCAGCCTTAATTCCGAGCTTTTTCATAACGTTGACAAATATTTTGTATCCCAGGACCGTTCCTTTAGAACGACCATCCCATTGTTTCATATCTGTTATTTATTCTCTAACTTTTGTTCTACAATTGCATAGAAATCTTCAAAAGTTATCATATTTTGAAAATCTTCTTTAATTAATTTCACACCGAAATTAGATTCAATGATTACCACTAAATCAACATAGTCCAAACTATCTAAATCTAAAGATTCTTTAATATTTTTTTCCTCTGAAATCACAGAAGGATCAACTTCAAATTCATCAATTAAGATAGCATTTAATTTTTCAGCGATTTTACTTTTCACCATATTAGGAGTTAAATTTTTTAATTACTAAGGCAGAATTCGTTCCACCAAATCCAAAAGAATTCGACAAATATACATCAAATTCTTTATTTAAGGTTTCTTTAACAATGTTTAATTTAACTGAATCTTCGTCTGCTTCTTCGAAATTAATATTTGGTGCAATAAAGTTATTCATCATCATTAAGTTAGAATAAATAATCTCACTTGCTCCTGCCATCCAACATTCGTGTCCCGTCATCGATTTTGTAGAACTTACAAAAGGTTTCGTTTTTCCAAAAACTTGGTCAATCGCTTTTGCTTCGTTCGCATCACCAACTGGCGTAGAAGTCGCATGTGCATTGATATATTGAATTTCATCAGCAGAAATTTTTGCTTGTTTCAACGCTCTATTCATTGCAATTGCTGGCCCATCTACATTTGGCGTAGAAATATGTCCACCATTCGACGAAAAACCATAACCCAAAACCTCAGCAATAATTGGCGCACCACGTTTTACTGCGGATTCATAGCTTTCTAAAATCAATGTTGCTCCACCTCCACTCGGCACCAATCCATCACGATTTTTATCGAAAGGACGACAAGCTTGTGTAGGATTTGCTTCATTTTCGGAAAAAACACCCAAACCATCAAAACTTGCCATTGCATACTTATTAATCTCCTGTGCTCCTCCACAAATAATCATATCTTGCAGACCATCTTTGATCATCATATAACCTAATCCAATCGAATGCGAACCACTTGCACAAGCTGCACTAATCGTAAAACTAATTCCAGTCAACTCAAAAATTGTTGCAAGATTCATGGTTACAGTAGAATTCATTGACTTGAAAATCGCTCCAGAACCAATTAATTCAGTATCTTTTTTCTCACGAACAATATCTATTGCATCAATAATTGCTTTTGAAACACTATCGTTTCCATATATAATTCCGACCTCGTTAGTCTTGATATACTCTTCCGTCAAATTAGCATTTTTCAACGCTTCTAAAGTTGCCATATAAGCGAACTCTGTTTCTTGACCAATTGTAATTCGTTGTCGACGATTCAAAAAAGGTTTCAAATCTGGTACTGGAACAGTTCCCGTCAAAGCTGATTTAAAGCCAAATTCTTTGCGTACTTCATCAAAAATAATTCCTGATTTTCCTTGACGCAAAGATTCTGTTACCTCTTCTAATGATGTTCCTAAGCAAGAATAGATGCCCATTCCTGTTATTACTACTCTTTGACTCATTTTATCTAAGAATAAATTCCTCCATTTATATTAATAACCTCTCCTGTGATATAACTCGATTTTTTAGAAACCAAAAAGCTTACCAAATCAGCAACTTCTTCGGCTTTTCCAAAACGATTTGCTGGAATCAACTTCTTTAATTCTTGTTGATCCAATTCATCTGTCATATCCGTTTCGATAAAACCTGGTGCAACAGCATTCACAGTTACATTACGTTTTGCTATTTCTTGTGCCAATGCTTTCGTAGCACCTATCACAGCAGCTTTTGCAGCAGAATAGTTTGTTTGTCCTGGCGTTCCTTTCAAACCAGAAACAGAAACTATATTAACAATTCTTCCGAATCTATTTCTCAATAATGGATTAATAAAGAAATGAGTTACGTTGTAAAAACCATTCAAGCTTGTATTAATCACATTTGACCAATCTTCTTGAGTAATCCACATAAACAAATTGTCTTTCGTAATACCTGCATTGTTTACAATAACTTCTACAATTGCATCTGTATTTTTCTCTGTCCATTCGGTTAAAACTTGTTGCGTTTGATTTGCATCAGCCACATCAAATTTTAAAATTTCTCCTGTTCCTCCTAATGCTTCAACTTCTTTCAAAGTCTCTAACGCAGCAGCTTCATTCGAATTATAATTTATCAAAAGATGATAATCATGTTCTTCGGCAATTTTCAAACAAATTGCTTTTCCAATTCCACGAGAACCACCTGTTACAATTGCACATTTCATGCTTTAGTTTACTTTATTATTTAGTAAATATTTTTTAACTTCCTTAAGATAAGGATAAATCACCTCATCTTCTTTAAATACAGGAACAATTTTACGAATCGAATCATAAAATGCTTTCCCTTTCGAAGATAATTTATCTTGTATTTGTAGAAATTCTATCGCTTGCGTTACAGCCATACTCTGAACCGTCAACACTTCGAACGTATTATCAATCACTTTTGCACAAATCGTAGCCGCATTTGTTCCCATACTCACAATATCTTGATTATCATTGTTGTTTGGAATACTATGCACATACATTGACGTAGAAAGTGTTTGATTTTCAGCTGTTGTAGAAGTCGCCGTAAATTGAGCAGCTTGCAAACCGAAATTAAAACCAAGCGTTCCTAAATTGACAAAAGGTGGTAAAATATTATTGATTTTTGGATTGACTAAATAGTTTAATTGACGTTCACTTAGCATTGATAGACGCGTAACAGCCAATTTTAATTTATCCAATTCTAATGAAACATAATCGCCATGAAAATTTCCTCCATGATGAACAGTTTGATTTTCAACATCGATAATTGGATTAACACTCGCCGAATTTATTTCATTTTCTAGTACTTCTTTCGCGGCATTCCAAGTATCATAAATTGGTCCTAAAATCTGAGGAACACAACGCAACGAATAATATTCTTGTACTTTTTCTTCAAAAATTTTCTCAGTACGTTCTTGATATAATTCGTCTGCACGTTTTTTGACTAATTTGCTATCATTCAAAAAATCGGTCATTTTATTCGCCACATAACGTTGACCAACATGTTGTTTAGCCTCGTTCAACGGTTTTGAATAATGATCATCAAAAGATTGTACAATTTCATTCATCATCGAGCTTAACGTAATCGAAAGATTAATTAATTGATTAACTTTAATCAAATTTACCATTCCAATTCCCGTCATTACCGAAGTTCCGTTCATAATTGATAAACCTTCGCGAATATGAACTTCTATTGGTTGAAGATTTTCAAGTTCAAACACTTCTTTCGTCGATTTGATTTCTCCTTTATAAAAAACTTCTCCTTCTCCAATTAATGTCAAAGCCAAATGCGCCAATTGAACCAGATCTCCACTAGCACCAACGCTTCCATGTTGATAAATGACAGGTAAAATATCACGGTTTACTAATTCTTGCATCAATACTAAAACTGAAGGATGAATCCCAGAATATCCCAACGAAAGCGTATTAAAACGTGCAATAACCGCAGCTTTTGTTTGGTCTAACGTCAACGGTTCTCCAATTCCTGTACAATGACTTCTGATTAGATTATATTGAAGCTGAATTGTATTTTCATCTTCAATACGATATTGTGCCATTGGTCCAAAACCTGTATTTACGCCGTAAATTATTTTATTTTTTGAAAATTCTTTTAAAAATTTAAAACTATTCTCCACACGATCAAATGTTGATTTATCAAGCAATAATTTTTTATTCTCAAAAAGTATGTTTTCTATAGTGTCAATTGTTAATTTTGTCATGTTATTGATTAGGTAAAAGATTTATCGATTTTGGTTATTTACTCCCTCAATCAGTTGCAAAAATAATTAAAAAACTATACAAAAAGTCATGATTGAAAATACAGATGTTTTAATCATTGGTGCAGGACCTTCGGGATCGGTTGCAGCAGCCTATTTAAGAGAAAAAAACATTAAAGTTATTGTTTTAGAAAAAACTCAATTTCCCAGAATTGTTGTTGGTGAAAGTTTGATCCCTCGCTCTATGGATCATTTTGAAGAAGCTGGATTGTTACCTTATTTAGAGAAACAAAATTTCGAAGTAAAACCTGGTGCGAGATTTATTCGAGGCGAACAAATTTGTATTTTCGATTTCAGTAAAAAGTTTGGGAAAGGACAAGATTGGACTTGGCAAGTTCCGCGTGCTGATTTCGACATGACTTTAGCTGATGCAATTATAGACAAAGGTGCAGATTTGCGTTTTAATGAAGAAGTAATTGATGTTCAATTTGAAGGAAAAAAATCGATTACAACTGTAAAAAAACAAAATGGAGAAACGTATCAAATCAATGCAAAATTTTTGATTGATGCGAGTGGATATGGACGCGTTTTACCACGATTATTAAATATTGATAGTCCATCAAAACTAAATCCACATTCAGCAATTTTCACACATATTAATGATGTTCGTCGCCCTGAAGGTCAAGAAAGAACGCAGATTTCTTTTGATATTATTGAAACGAAAGTTTGGTTGTGGGTAATTCCTTTTTCGAATGGAAAAACAAGTGTAGGGATCGTTGGCCCAACAGATTATATCAATCAATTATCAACCAATCAAGATACAACAGAAGCTTTGCAAAATGCAATTCAAAAATCCGATTTTTACGTCAATCGTTTTGGTAATTTACCATTTGAATTTAACCCAATTTGGTTAAAAAATTATTCCGCTGCGGTGACTAAAATGTTTGGAGATGGTTATGTTTTGACAGGAAATAGTACCGAGTTTTTAGACCCTGTCTTCTCTTCTGGTGTTTGTTTCGCAACAGAAAGTGGTTTGAAAGCTGCTAAGCTTGCTATTAAAGAAATGAATGGCGAAAAAGTAGACTGGCAGACAGATTACGAAGATTATATGAAAGAAGGTATCGATGTTTTCACCACTTATGTGCAAGAATGGTACACAGGAAATTTGCAAGAATTATTTTTCCATCAACCTGAAAATCCTGATGTCAAAGAAAAAATTTGTGCTGTTTTAGCGGGATACGTTTGGAACAAAGAAAATCCATTTGTAAAAAAACACAATAGTGTAATTCGGAATATGGCGTATCTGATTCGAATGGTTAAAGAAACAGAATAAATGAAAAGTCAACAATATGTTGGCTTTTTTGTTTTTAATTCAGATAGATTCTCTATTTTTGAGTAATCCAATACTTTAAAACGCATGCAATTTCAGACTATTGATACAGTTGAATCAATTTCGAAAGAAGATTTCATCAAAAATTATCTCAAAAAAAGGAAACCTTTGTTATTGAAAGGTTATGCGAAGAATTGGAAAGATTTTGACAAATGGAATCTCGATTATATCAAAGAAAAAGCTGGAGAACAAATTGTACCTTTATACGATAGCAAACCTGCTGATGCTAACAAAAGTTCGGACACTCCTGCTACACATATGAAGTTTAATGAATATGTAGATTTGATCAAAAAAGAGCCCTCTGATTTGAGAATTTTTTTCTTTATCATCAAAGATAAAATTCCCGAATTACTCAAAAATTTCACTTATCCTGATCTAGGTTTAAAATATTTTGAACGTTTACCAACATTGTTTTTTGGAGGAAGTGAAGCCAAAGTTTTGATGCATTATGATGTCGATATGACGGATTTCATTCATTTTCAGTTCCAAGGTGATAAACGAATTTTGTTGTTTGATCCAAAACAATCCAAAGCTTTATATAAAGTTCCACTTTCTGTACATACAATTTACGAAATTGATTATGATCATCCTGATTACGAAAAATTCCCAGCTTTGAAATACGCAAAAGGTTTTGATTTTGTCATGAATCATGGCGATGCTTTATTTATCCCACGCGGTTATTGGCATTATAATCGTTATTTAGAAGCAGGATTTTCAATGTCTTTACGCGCCTTTCCTAATGAGTTTTTTCAAGTGATGAATACCATTTATCATGTATTTATTATGCGCTATACCGATAAATTGATGCGCAAGATTTTTCAACTAAAATGGATTCATTTTAAAGAAAAATGGGCAATAAAGAAAAGCCATCGTTATTATGGAATTAAGAAATAGGTTTTAAATATTACTCAATTTTATAATCCATAGGAACCATGTTTGCTATTTTTTCCCAGCTCCAATATCCTTCAACAACCAAATTAGCAGGATGGTAATATGTACCATTTTCTTCAATTTTTAATAAATCGCTTTTTATAGCGAAAATAGAAAGTTGGTTCGAAATATATTTTGCACCATTCTGTTTTGCATAGTCCAAATCCTCTTTTTCATTTTTATATTCAACTGAATATAATCCTTTAAAATTAAGATACTGATCATTATTATCAACGATTTTCAAACTATCATATGGAACTTTTTGATTAACTAAGTAAGTAATTATTTTTGGAGGAACTTTACCTTCAATTCTACCTCCTAACAAAGTTTCTTCTTTAAATTTTATGTATTCAGGATTATCCTTGCGAATCAATCGTTTTATATCATATCCTTCTTCCTCAATTTTATTCTCATAAACTGCTTTCATAAAATGAGTAATACTTCCTAAATAAGATTTACGACGATTTTCTTGCCATTTTTTTTCTTTAGAAGCTGATGATTTTAACTCAGTAAAAAGTGCTGTTCCAAGAGTTAAGACATAATTTGACTTAAAATCAACATTAAAATCAACCAAGTCATACTCGATTTTATAACCTAAGTAATTGTTTGTAATGATTAAAGGATTTCTAGAAGTAGCAGATAATTGTCGTGTATTTTTATCATATTTAAACCTTAAGTCTTTCGAATTTTCTATTTTGCATTTTTTTGCAGCTTCATTACTTCCCAAAAACAATTTCAAAAAAGTCTGATAATAATACAACCAATCTTCTTTAGATATTGCTTGAACAACTGTTTCTTGCAACGCTACCACTTCAGGTTCTAAAACTACTTTATAAAATGTAATTTGATTTGTATTAACATTCAAAATATAATTTTCAAACAAACTTGCACGAACAATTAAGTTATATTGTCCATTAGGAAGACTTAGTTCAAATTCACCTTTTTCGTTCGTTTTTGATTTAATCGTAGAATTATCGACATAGATTTCAGCATTAATAATTGGAAGCGATTTTTCATCAATCACTTTTCCTTTAATTGTATTTTGTGCAAATAGATTACTACTAATTAAGAAAAAACCTAAAATAATAATTTGTTTAAAATTCATTGACTAAATTTTAAAACAAGATAATAAAAAAACCGCTATAAAGCGGTTTTGAATTTATTTGAAGAAATATGTAATTCCTAAAGTTAAAAATGATGAACGATTTGTTCCATTATCCCAACGTTTATAGTCGTAAGTATCTATTAAACCATATTGATAGCGTAAATTAATTTCGTATTTTCTATCAATAGAATAACCTCCACCGATATTAAAAGCTAAATCAAACGATTTTGGAACATTATTTTCTCTTTCAGGTTCATTTTCATCAAATTTTTCTGATACTTTGAAACCTAATTGAGGACCACCTTCAACGAAGAAATCTTTTCCTTGATCATCAAAATAGTATTTATACATAATTGGAATATTGATATAATTTAAGAAAGCTTTGTATTTCTCTCCACCTTCTTTATATAACGAATATTCACCTTGAGTAGTATATAAAACTTCAGCTTGTAAATAATGATTTTCGTTTCGAGTAGTTAATTGATATTTTGCAACTCCTCCAACTAAAAATCCAACTCTCTCTTTAGAAACTCCATGAACAATAGTTGTGTTACTAAGTCCAACACCTCCTTTAACTCCAAATTCGATTTGAGCAAAAGAAAAAGTAGATAAACTTAAAAGAAATAAACTTAATAGATTGGTTTTTAAATTTTTCATAAGTTATTGTATAATTTTAACAAAATTAAAGCTTTTTTTAATACAAACTTCATTTCATAAAAAAAGCTCTCCAAATGAAGAACTTTCTATATTATTTTCGAAAATTTATTTTTTTGGTTGAGGAGGAAATTTAGCAAGAATTTCTTCAATTGCTTTCGGGATTCTTTCCGCTTTAGCACTGATATTACTCAAATTAAGATCAGAACCAACACCTTGCCAAACCAATATATTACGTTTATCATCAATAATGTCTATTACAATTGTTCCTGCTTGATAAGAAGAAACGCTATTTCCGCCGTAATATCCGCCATAGTAACCATAAGGACCGTAGCCCCAATTGTTATTATTTACAGAAACTTGTTCTTTAGAACTTGTCAATAAATTAATAACTAAGTCTGCATCAGAACTTACTTTTGTAAATCCTTTTGTAGCCATTTGTGCATCAATTGCTTTAATTAGTCGATTCTTATCCAAATCGTTAACCTTTAACTTATCTAATCCTTTTTGGTGAAAAGTATAAGTTTTATATGAAGCAAAATTTGTTGATCTGTCGTAATCTGTACTTACTTGAACTGTTCCACAGCTTGTTACAAATAATGACAACAAAATTATAAAAGTAAAGTGTATAATTTTCATGACCTTGATTTTTTATTTAAAACTACAATTATTATTCCTAAATGTAAAGGTAAATCAAAAAAAAAAGAAGCTCAAAATACATGAACTTCTTTTTAACTAATATTTACAATTTTATTTTGCTAATTCTAACTCTTGAATTTTCACTTCAACAATTCCATTGTGATTGATTCTAACCAAATCTACAATTTGCGTTTCGTTGACTAATTCAGGATTAAAATCTGTCTGAACTTTTACATAATTTTCTGTAAAACCAAACATTTTCCCGTCTTTATTATCATGTTCCCAAAGCACTTTTTGAGTAGAATTTAATTGAGACTGATAAAAAGCTTGACGTTTTTTCTCTGATAAAATTCGTAACATTTTATTACGACGTTTACGTTCTCCTTGATCTACAACTCCTTCAAATTCGATCGCTTCTGTATTATCACGCTCCGAATAAGTAAATACATGTAAATAGCTAATTGGTAATTCGTTTAAGAAATTATATGTTTCCATAAACAATTCTTCTGTTTCTCCTGGAAAACCAACAATTACATCTACACCAATACACGCATTTGGCATCACTTCTAGAATTTTTGTTACACGATCTAAATAAAGATTAGATAAATAACGACGTTTCATTTTCTTCAAAATCTCATCGCTACCAGATTGTAATGGAATATGGAAATGCGGAACAAATCGATTACTTTTTGAAACAAAATCAATTGTTTCATTTTTTAATAAATTTGGTTCAATCGAAGAAATTCTGATTCGTTCTATCGCATCAACTTGATCTAATTCTTGTACCAATTCCAAGAAAGTATGTTCGTGTTTTTTATTCCCGAATTCACCTTTACCGTAATCACCAATATTTACACCCGTTAATACAATTTCTTTGATTCCTTTTTGTGCAATTTCATTCGCATTTTTGATAACATTTTCTACTGTATCTGAACGCGAAATTCCACGAGCCAAAGGAATTGTACAATACGTACATTTGTAGTCGCAACCATCTTGCACTTTCAAAAAAGCACGCGTACGATCACCGATTGAGTATGAACCAACGTAAAAATCGGCTTCTTCAATCTCACAAGAATGTACAATTGTTTCTTCTTTTTTATTGATATCGTCTAAATATTCAGCAATATTAAATTTTTCTGCAGCTCCTAAAACCAAATCAACACCTTCCATTTCCGCAATTTCTTGCGGTTTCAACTGCGCATAACAACCTACAACGACAACAAAACCTTCTGGATTTGCTTTCATTGCATTTTTCACAATCGTTCTGCACTCTTTGTCTGCATTTGCGGTTACCGAACATGTATTTATCACGTACACATTCGCAGAATCTGTAAACTCAACCTTCTGATATCCATTATCTTTCAAGTTTCTTGCGATCGTCGAAGTTTCAGAAAAATTAAGTTTACATCCCAATGTATGAAATGCAACTGTTTTAGTTTGATTATTCATAGCTGCAAATTTAAGAAATTATCCATAGTTTTGAAACATAAATAAATCAGCTATTCAAAATGACTAAATACTTTATCTACATTATGTTATTCGTTTCAATATTTTCGTGTTCTAAGAAAATTGAAATCGATGAAAACAAAGTATTTAAATTAAATCGTTACGATAATATTTCTTCTTTAGATCCTATCAATGCACGTACACAAGCCAATAATTGGGCATGCAATTTAATGTACAATAGTTTAGTGAAGATTGATAACGAACTAGAAATTCAGCCAGATATTGCAAAATCTTGGACAATTTCTGAAGATGGAAAAACGTATTCTTTTACTTTGAGAAATGATGTTTTTTTTCATAAACATGAAGCTTTCGGAAAAGATTCGACTCGAATTGTAACGGCTTCAGATTTCGAGTATAGTTTTAATCGTTTAAAAGATCCGAAAGCTGGAGGTTCTGGAGGTTGGATTATGAATAATATTGATTCATATAAAGCGATAAATGATACACTTTTTGAAATTAAATTAAAAGAGGCTTATCCTGCATTTTTGGGATTAATTTCGATGAAATATGCTTCGGTTGTTCCGAAAGAATTATTCAAAAATGGAAACGATGAATTCTTGAAACATCCAATTGGTACAGGCCCTTTTCAATTTAAGATTTGGGAAGATAATGTGAAAATGGTTTTTAGAAAAAATCCAAAGTATTTCGAGTTTGATGAAAAAGGACAACGTTTACCATATTTAGAAGCGGTTAATTTATCATTTTTACCAGAGAAAAATTCAGAATTTTTAGAATTAATCAAAGGTAATTTGGATATGATGGCAGATTTGGATCCTTCTTATAAAGATGAAATTTTAAATCCAATCGGAGATTTGAATCCAAAATATTCAAATATTTTAACGATTCAAAAAGTTCCTTATTTAAGTACCGTTTATTTATGTTTTTATCTTGATGCGCCCAATGCAGTTGATTTGAAATTGCGTCAAGCATTAAATTATGGAGTTGATAAAAACAAAATCATCAAATATATGATGAAAGGTCAAGCTTTTGAAGCAGATGGAGGTTTCATTCCGAAAGGTTTACCAGGTTATTCGCCAGAAAGTGGTTACAAATATTCTCCCGAAAAAGCACGTGAACTAATCAATAGCTATAAAAAAACGAACGAAAAAATTGTACCAATCGAGCTGACAACTGTGCAAGAATATGTAGATGTTTGTGAATATATTGCGGCAGAAATGGCAAAATTAGGCTTACCAATAAAAGTGAATGTTGTACCTGGACCAACGATGCGCGATGGAAAAGCAACGGGAAAATTTACGTTGTTCCGCGCAAATTGGGGAGCAGATTATCCAGATGCCGAAAACTTTTTGTCTTTATATTATTCGAAAAACTTTGCGCCAGAAGGTCCAAATTATTCACATTACAAAAATGGTGAATTTGATAAAATGTACGAACAAGCATTTTTGACCAATAATCTAGACGAACGTGCCAAAATTTATCAAAAAATGGATGCATTGATGATGCAAAACGCTCCAATTTTGCCATTATTTTATGATCAAACAACGTTATTTTTGAATAAAAAAGTTAAGAATTTTTCGATGGGACCAATCAAATTATTGGATTTAACGAGAGTTTACAAAGAATAATTCTTTTGACATTTCTCAAAAAGTTTGAACATCTTTTAAAAAAATCTAAATAATATTTCATTTTATTTCACGACATTAGATAATTGTTAACTTATTTGAAATAATGGGTTTTCTCTAACGTTTGAAATCAACAATTTAAAAGAAATTATTTCAGAAATATAGGCGTTAAACCGAGTTTTTTTAGATATATTTGACACCAAATTTTTAATCAAAATCATTTAAATTTTTACTTATGAAAGTAAGACAACTTTTCGTAGTAGGATCTATCGTTACTCTTGTTGCAATTGGAGTAATCTCTTATTTTTGGCCAGGTATCTTATGGTCTTTAATAATTATTCTTCCTTTGATTGCTTTAGGATTTGCAGATATCTCGCAAACAAAACACGCTATCAGAAGAAACTTTCCAATTATTGGACATGGACGTTATTTGTTAGAAAGTATTCGTCCAGAAATTATGCAATACTTTGTTGAAACGGATACTGAAGGGAAACCTATTGACCGTTTGATGCGTAGTATGGTGTATCGTCGTGCAAAAAATGTAATTGACACAGTTCCTTTTGGGACGCAATTAGATGTTTATGAACCAGGATATGAGTGGTTAAATCACTCGATGTATGCAGGAAAAATCAAACATGCTGATGATCCACGTGTAAAAGTTGGTGGAAGCGAATGTAAACAACCTTATTTAGCAAGTTTATTAAACATTTCTGCAATGTCTTTCGGTTCGTTAAGTGAAAATGCTGTATTAGCAATGAACAAAGGAGCCAAATTAGGAAACTTTGCGCACAATACAGGTGAAGGGGGAATTTCTCCATATCACTTACAGCCAGGTGGAGATTTGATTTGGCAAATTGGTACAGGATATTTTGGATGTCGTGCAGCTGATGGTGGTTTCGATCCAGATAAGTATGTAGAGCGTGCTACTTTACCAAATGTAAAAATGATTGAGTTGAAAATTTCTCAAGGTGCAAAACCAGGTCACGGAGGAATTTTACCAGCAAATAAAAATACTCCAGAAATCGCTAAGATTCGTGCTGTAGAACCATATACAACTGTTGATTCTCCTCCATCTCACTCAGCTTTCTCTGATGCAGAAGGAATGTTACATTTCATCAAACAATTAAGAGAATTATCAGGTGGAAAACCAGTTGGATTTAAATTGTGTATTGGGATTAAACGTGAGTTTATCGAGATTTGTGAAGCAATGATTAAAACGGGTATCAAACCAGATTATATTGCAATTGACGGTGGTGAAGGAGGAACTGGAGCTGCTCCTGTAGAGTTTTCAAACTCTTTAGGTATGCCTTTGTTAGATGGTTTAGCTTTTGCAGTTGATACTTTACGTGGTTATGGTCTTAAAAAAGATATTCGTGTTGTAGCTTCTGGAAAAATTATTTCTTCTTTCCACATTGCTCGTGCAATGGCTATTGGTGCGGATTTAGTTTATTCGGCTCGTGCAATGATGATGGCTGTAGGATGTATCCAAGCATTACAATGTAATACAAATACATGTCCTGTTGGTGTTGCGACGCAAGATCGTGAATTAATGAAAGGTTTAGACGTAGAAGATAAAGCAACTCGTATGTATAATTTCCACAAGAAAACAATGCATATTTTATCTGAGTTAATTTCTGCAACAGGTGTTAAATCTCACAGAGATTTCAATCGTTATCACGTAAATTTACGTATCGACAATACACGTATTATGTCTTACGATCAATTATACCCAATTGTAGAAGAAGGTGCATATGTAGGAATGTCTGTAGAAGATGTTTTACTAGAAATTAGAATTCGTACATTAAGTAAAGTCAATTAATCAATTTCATATAATAGTAAAAAAGCAATCCAATTGGATTGCTTTTTTTATTCAAGAATATTCCGTAAATATTGAGACGGACGAAAACCTGTATGTTCCAAAAAAGCATCTGAAAAAGTCTTTCTCGAATTAAAACCTGTTTCTTCTGCCAACGCATCAATTGTGTATTTTTTGAGATTTGGCTCATTTTCAATTCGTTTCAAAAGATGATTAATTCTCAATTCATTGATATATTGGTTAAAATTTTTCGATCTCGAACGATTAATATAATTTGACACAATTGTTCGATTGGCGTTCAATTCTAGAACCAAATCATTCAACGAAAATTTTGGATTTAGAAATAACTTTTGTTCTTCAAATAATTGCAAACTTTGTTCGAAATCTTCATCAATTTCAACTTCGAATTTTGTTTTTTCTAATTGATTTTCTTCCTTAATATCTAACTCAAGTATTGTTATTTCATCAAGACATTTTTGTAAATAATTCTTCTTTTTTTGATGTTTTTGATTCATTTTATAAAAAACAATTCCACCAAAAAATAGAATTACTACTAAACCAAAAAATGAAGATCTTTTGAAGTTTTGATTCTTTTCTTTCAATAAATTTCGTTCAGTTTTCAGGAATGTATTTTCATATTTCTCGAGATTTGGTTTCAAAACAGTATGATCAGCCACATAAAATAAACTATCAAAAGACAATAAATTATTTACAGATAATAATTTATCTCGACTATTTCCATATTTCTCGTTGTATTCAACTACTCGTTCATAAGAAAGTCGCAGTTCTTCATCAAGAATTTTATATTGTTTTGAGAATTCCACAACATTTTCAAAATATTGGATTGCTTCTCTATTTCGCTTTTGTTGATATAAAATTTCACCTAAAAATTGCTCCGAAATCACATACCATTTGATATCATTTTGCTTCCAGAAAGCTTGTTGTGCTTTTTTCAATGTATTAAATGCCGAATTATAATCTTTTTTGTAGAAATCAATAATTCCTTTATTCTTCAAAGCATATTGATAATTTACCGTATCAACCGTTTCAGATAATTCAATTTTGTTGTAATAATCACTTTTGTTCAGATGATTTGTTTTGCTATATAAATAAGACAATTTCCCAAGAATGGAAAGATAAATGCTGAACGATTTTGGTTGCTGTTTATGCTTTTCGAAATATGATAAAGAAGTTTCGTATAACACTATAGATTCCTTGATTTCATGTAAGTTTTCTTTTGTTTTCGCAATTCCAACAAGCGAAGAATAAAATGTAAAATCATCTTTTATTTCAGTTGATAGTTGTTTCGAAATGGTGAAATTTTTCAATGCATTATTGTAATTACGTTGCTCCAAAAAATAATTTCCTTTTTCGATATAAGCTTCACTCAACACAACTTTATCATTCAATCGATAAGCTGTTGAAATCGTTGAATCAATAATTCGAAGATTTTCTTCAACCAAATCATTATTTTTTTGACGCAAAAATTCAGCTTTATCTTTTTGTGTTTTTCCAAACATATTTACTGAACTGAATATGAATAGAATAACTATAATAAATTTAAGAAACCTATTTCCCGAAATCATAAAACGTAACATATTGTATTTCTTTAATTTAAATAATATTGTAAACAATTATCATTTGACACCAAGTTGATAAAAAACATTTAAAAATATAAATTAAAATTGTTCAAACAAAAATTTTACTTCCTCTAAATGTAAGTAAAACAATAATCAACACAATTTTATTATGAAGTTTCTACAATTAATTCTCATTTTGATTAGCTCTTTTGCTTTTGCACAAGAAAAATATTCGATTACAGGCTATATTTCATCAGAAAAAGAGTCAAAAACAATTCACGCAAAAGTTATTTTATACGATGAATTTCAAAATGTTATTCAAACAATTGAAACTGAAAATTCTAAATTTAACTTTGAAAATTTAGAACCTAAAATCTATTTAATTTCTGTTATTTATGACAATAATATTCAAGATGAAGAACCTTTTTATTTAAACGAAAATAAAACATTTCACTTAAATATTGATGAAACTGTACAAATTGATGAAGTTATAATCAATGGAAAAAAAGAAACTTTCAAAATAGAAAATGGCAATTATAATATTGATGTCGCCAATTCAAATTTTAATAAACTTGCTACAACTAAAGAATTATTTTCAAAATTACCAAGCGTCATGTTAGGCGCAGATCAAGAAACATTGACGATTATTGGAAAAGGAAATCCTTTGTTGTATTTGGACGATCAACAAGTTGATTTTTCTACCATTTCGAGTTTAGCAATTGAGGACATAAAATCGATTGAAATTATCAAAAACCCTTCTGCTAAATATGAAGCAAATGGAAAATCTATCGTAAAAATTAATCTAAAGAAAAGTAAAAAAGAAGGTTTAAAATTGACTTTGCAAGAAACATTATCTTTCAAAAGAAAGTTTAATAATTATTTCAATTCGACTTTTCAAATTCGTAAAAATAAAAGCGAATTTAAACTGAACGCATCTTATAATCAACTAAATCCGTGGGAAGGAAATGGATTCGATTATCGCATAAAAGACAAAAATATTCAGTCCAATTATTTCATAAAATCGCAAACTAAACGTCCACATTTTATTGTAAACACAAGCTTTTTTCAGGAATTAAATGAATCTGGAGATTATTTTTCGTTTGCTATTAATTCAAATTTTAGAAAAGATAAAGGTTTGCTTGATACCAAAACAGAATATACCGAAAACAATGAAAATCAATCTATTTTAACGTTAAATGATAATGAAAATCATCGAAATTTTGTGAATACTTTGGTGAATTACAATAAAAATATTCAATCAATTGACGCAAGTATTTTAACAGGATTACAATACACGATTTATAATACAGGAACAACATATGATTTTTATAATAAGATTAATGAGAATGATGTCGAATACAATCAATCGCGCTATCAAAAATATCGTCTTAAGGTTTTTGCAGGAAAATTTGATGTAGAGAAAAAGTTTGAATCTGATCAAAAAATTGAATTTGGAGGACGTTTTACACACGCTAAATCTGAGACGAATAATGAAACATTTTTTCCTCAACAATCATCAGAAGAATTTCTTTATAATTTCAAAGAACTGAATCTTTCCGCCTATTTGCAATACACTAAAAATTATGAAAAATGGAATTATAAAGCTGGATTAAGAACAGAAACGACTAATTCTAAAGGTCTTGATGAAATAAAACAACTTTCGGATATTGATAAAAAATACATCGATTGGTTTCCGAATGCAGAAATTAATTACACTTTTGATAATAAAAATGCGTTAACAATTTACTATAAACGTACGATTGACAGACCGAATTACAGCAATCTTTCTTCTGGGAATTTGTACGGAAGTCCTTATATCGAATACAGTGGAAATTTTAATATTTTACCTACTTACACCGACACATTTTCAGCGAATTATTCATTAAAAAAATGGAACATGAATGTGACGTATTATCAAAGTAAAAATCCGATGAATTATACATTAATTTATAATGATGTGAGAAATATTTCAACATTTACAACGATTAATTTCGAAAAAGAAAAAAACATTTCTGTTGCTTTGGATGTTCCATTCGAATATAAATTTTGGTCAACACAAATTAGTTTAGCTATAATTTATAGTAAAATAATTGATGAAAAAGCTGTGTTAAAAAAATCGATTCCGTATATCTATTTATACTCTAATCACAATTTCAAATTGGGAAAAGATTTCAACTTTATGGTTGATGGATATTGGTTAAGCAAACGAACTGAAGGAATTTATGATCGAAATTCTCAAGTTATCGTTAATCTTGGATTGACAAAATCATACAAAAACTTTGATTTTTCTATTCGTTTCAATGATTTATTCAAACAAATGAAATTTAGCGAAACACTGAATTATGATAAAATAAGTTCTAAAAATCTATTTTTAGTCGATTATCAAGAACTATCAGTTAGTGTTAAATATAATTTTGGCCGATTGAATAAAACCATCTCGAAAGAGAATAAAGTAAATGAAGAGGAAGGGAGAATTAGGTAATCTCAACTTATAAACCAAAAAAGCCATTCTTTCGAATGGCTTTCAATTTATGGATTGTTAGAATGTTTTTATGTATTACAATTCTAAAGCTCTTTTAGCGTCACCGCCCATTAATACGTTTAATGGATCTTCTACCGCTTCTTTAACTGCAACTAAGAATCCTACAGATTCGCGTCCGTCGATGATACGGTGGTCATAAGATAAAGCAACATACATCATTGGAGCGATAACGATTTGTCCGTTTTTAACAACTGGACGCTCAACAATATTGTGCATTCCTAAGATACCTGATTGAGGTGGGTTGATGATTGGTGTAGACATCATAGATCCAAATACACCACCATTAGTGATTGTAAATGTACCTCCTGTCATTTCATCAACAGAAATTTTTCCGTCACGTACTTTGATTGCTAAATCTTTGATAGATTGCTCAACACCACGGAAAGTTAAGTTTTCTGCATTACGTACTACTGGTACCATCAAACCTTTTGGTCCTGATACTGCAACAGAAACGTCAGCAAAGTCAAATTTTACTTGGTAGTCACCGTCAATCATAGAGTTTACGTCTGGGTATAACTCTAATGCGCGTGTAACTGCTTTTGTAAAGAAAGACATGAATCCTAAACCAACACCGTGTTTAGCTTTGAATTCGTCTTTATATTGGTTACGTAAAGCAAAAATTGCAGACATATCAACTTCGTTGAATGTAGTTAACATTGCAGTTTCATTTTTAACAGAAACTAAACGTTGTGCAATTTTACGACGTAATGATGATAATTTTTTCTCTGATTGAGCACGAGTTCCTTGAGTAGAAGTTCCCATTGCTGGTGTAAAACGAGCTGCATCATCTTGAGTGATACGTCCGTCACGTCCTGAACCTTTTACTTGAGAAGCATCGATACCTTTTTCGTCTAAAACTTTTTTAGCCGCTGGAGATGGAGTTCCCGTAGCGTAAGTTGCAGCTGGAGCAGCAGGTGCTGGCGTAGCAACTGGAGCTGGAGCAGCTTTTACTTCTTCTTTAACCTCAGCTTTTGGTGCTTCTGCAGCTGGAGCGCTTCCTCCTTCTGGTTTAGCAGCTGATGTATCAATAAGACAAACAACTTGTCCTACTTCTACAACATCACCTTCTTCCGCTTTCAAAGTGATAATTCCACTTTCTTCTGCTGGTAATTCTAATGTTGCTTTATCTGAGTCAACCTCAGCAATTGCTTGGTCTTTTTCTACGTAATCACCGTCTTTTACTAACCACGTAGCGATCTCTACTTCTGTGATTGATTCCCCTGGTGATGGGACTTTCATTTCTAACATATCTATTAGCTTTATTTTTTAATTGAATACTTTATTAATTACCTCTTCGTAAATTGCAGCCCAACGTTTACTTGAACCTGGTGCTGTTGCAGCACTTTCTGCTGGAGAAACTACGTCGAATGGATATTTTCTTAACTTACGTAAGATATACATCCAAGCTCCCATATTTTCTGGTTCTTCTTGTGCCCAAACCAATTTAGCATTACCAAATTTAGAGATGATAGCATCTACTTTTTCTTCATTTAAAGGATATAATTGCTCTAAACGAATAATTGCAGTTTCTTTATCACCTAATTCTTGGCGTTTTTTGTCTAAATCGTAGTAGATTTTTCCTGAACAGAAAACTACTTTTTTCACTTTTTTCGCATCTACTGTTACATCTTCGATGATTTCTTGGAAACCTCCATTTGCGAAATCTGCTAATGATGATACTGCTGATGGATGACGTAATAATGATTTTGGTGACATTACAACCAATGGTTTGCGGTAATCTGTTACAACCTGTCTTCTTAATGCGTGGAAGAAGTTAGCTGGAGTTGTGATATTTGCAACAAACATATTGTTACCAGCACACATTTGTAAGAAACGCTCTAAACGTGCTGAAGAGTGCTCTGCTCCTTGCCCTTCATATCCATGAGGCAATAACATTACTAAACCATTTTGTAATTTCCATTTATCTTCTGCTGCAGAAATATATTGGTCGATTACGATTTGCGCTCCATTCACGAAATCTCCAAATTGAGCTTCCCAAATAGTTAACGCTTTAGGATTTGCCATTGCATATCCATAATCAAAACCTAAAACTGCATACTCAGATAATAATGAATTATAGATTCTTAATTGACCTTGTTCATTATTGATATGGTTTAATAAGATAATTTCTTCTTCTGTGTCTTCAGTTTTTACAACCGCATGACGGTGAGAGAAAGTTCCACGTTCTACATCTTCCCCAGAAACACGCACGTTACGTCCGTCTGTTAAGATAGAACCGAAAGCTAAAGCTTCTCCTAATCCCCAGTCAATTTTATCTTCCTCAATCATTTTTCCACGTCCTTCAATTAAACGAGAAACTTTTTTGATTAATTTTTTACCTTCTGGAACTGTAGAAACAGCTTTTGCAATTTCTTTTAATTTTACTTCGTCGTAAGAAGTATTTGCTTGTTCAAAAACTTTTGCATCATCAGCTATTTCAAATCCTTCCCACTCTTCTGGCATGAAAGGGAAAATGTGATTACGCTCAATTTCTTTAGAAGCTTCGAAATTCGTTTCTAATAGAGCTTTAAATTCTGCTTCTTTTTGTTTAACGATTTCTTCTCCTATTACACCTTCTTTTAATAATTTATCCTTGTAAATTTCACGAGGATTTGGGTGTTTAGCTATTAAGTTATATAATTTAGGTTGAGTGAATTTTGGTTCATCACCTTCGTTATGTCCATATTTACGGTATCCTAATAAATCGATGAATACATCAGAACCGAATTCTGCACGATAATCTGCTGCAAAACGGAAAGCGTGAACTACCGCTTCTACATCATCAGAATTTACATGCATTACAGGAGACAATGTTACTTTAGCAACATCTGTACAATATGTAGATGTACGCGCATCTAAATAGTTTGTTGTAAACCCAACTTGGTTATTTACCACAACGTGTACTGTACCACCTGTTTTATATCCGTCTAATCCTGCCATTTGAACAACCTCGTAAACGATTCCTTGTCCAGCTACAGCAGCATCACCATGAATTAAGATTGGAATAATTTTAGAATAATCATCTTTGTAATCTTCCTCAACTTTTGCACGTGTAATCCCTTCTACAACTGCATCTACAGTCTCTAAGTGAGATGGATTTGGTGCTAAATTGATTCGGATATCTTTTCCATTCAATGCTTTGATTTGATTTGATGATCCCATGTGATATTTAACATCACCAGCCATTAAATCTGTATCAAAAGCTTTTCCTTCGAATTCTGAAAAGATTTGAGAATATGATTTTCCAAAAATGTTAGCCAAAACATTCAAACGACCACGGTGAGCCATCCCTACGATAACCTCTTGTACGCCGTGATCTGCAGAACGGTTAATCAATGTATCCAAAGCAGGAATTAAAGATTCATTTCCTTCTACTGAGAAACGTTTTTGTCCAACATATTTCGTGTGCATAAAGTTTTCAAAAGCAGTTGCTTCATTCAACTTTTCTAAAACACGTTCTTTCTCCTCCTTAGATAATTTTGGTTGATTCAAGTTTTGGTTTAACCAATTCTGAATCCAATTAATTCTTTGAGGTTCTCTTACATACATATACTCGATTCCGATAGATTCGCAGTACATGTTTTCTAAGTGTCCAATGATTTCACGTAAAGTGATTGGTCCACCAATACCTAAAATTTCACCAGCATTGAATGTCAATCCTAAATCGGCATCTGTCAAACCGAAGTTCTTGATGTCTAATGAAGGTTCAAAAGTTCTACGCGCTCTAACTGGGTTAGTCTTAGTAAACAAATGTCCACGAGAACGGTAAGCATCAATCAAATTGATTACTTTAAATTCTTTCTGTACGTTGTCTGGAACTTGAGATACTACTGCAGGATTAACTACTGCTTGCGTTGTTTGACTAGCTTTGTTAGGAGCTGTTTGTGTTGCTGGTGCAAATAATGGCTCTCCATCATATGTTGCATTCGCAAAGTCATACCCTTGGAAAAAAGCTTTCCAACTTGGTTCAATACTATCCGGATATTGGACGTATTGATCATATAAGTCGCCTATAAACTCTAAATGAGCGGCATTTAAAAACGAAAAACGATCCATAAATTTTACTCTCTATGAGATTTAGCTACAAAAATAAACTATTTAAGGCTTTAAAAAAAATTACTTTCATCATATTTATCTTATCTCGCCATAAAAATATATTATAATCAAATAATCATTACATTTGATATAAATTTAAGAAAGATTTTACATTTAGATGAGAAATTTTCTAACAAAAAAAATAAACAAACGTTGGATTGGCTTCTTTATAATATTTGTGATTTTCGCTATTACAATATGGTCGAGTAACAAAATTGTACAAGAGCTAAAACGTGAAGAACACAAACGTGTAGAGAATTATGCGCGATCGCTAGAGTTGATAAGCTCATCAGAATTTTTAGACCCGAAAACGCAAGATTTTCTATTCAAATTAATTGAAGACAACAAATCAATCCCTGTTGCACTTGTAGACGAAAAAGGCATTATTGTAGACACCAAAAATATTGATGAATCCATCGTAAAAGATTCGGTTCAATTAAAAAAATATGTCAACAAAATGAAATCGTCGGAACAAACAATTGATGTTGAATTAATCGGAACTAAAAATTATGTTTATTTCAAAAATTCAAAACTTCTCAATCAATTACAATATTATCCACTCATCATTATTTTATTGATTTTACTGTTTTTTGGATTTTCGTACTGGTATTTCAAAACAGTTCGTGACACCGAAAAAAGTTATTTATGGGCTGGAATGGCAAAAGAAACGGCACATCAAATTGGTACACCACTTTCTTCGTTGATGGGTTGGGTCGAATTATTGAAATTGGAAGAAATCGATCAAACTTCAGTCATAGAAATTGAAAAAGATGTGGATCGATTGAAACATATTGCCGAACGTTTCTCGAAAATTGGTTCAACTTCTGAACTCAAACAAACTGATATTATTTCAACTTCCAAACAAACAGTGGATTATATTTCGCAACGCATTTCGAAAGGAATTGAATTAAACTTTACTACCGATGTCGATGAATTTAACATCAATCTTAATTCTTCTTTATATAGTTGGGTTATCGAAAATTTGATGAAAAATGCCGCTGATGCAATGCAAAATAAAGGCGTTTTGGATATCGATATAAAAACGAAAGGTAAATTTGTCGAAATTTCTATTGCTGATACAGGTTCTGGAATTCCGACCAAATTGCAGAAAAAGATTTTTCAACCTGGCTTTACTACCAAAAAACGCGGTTGGGGATTGGGATTATCATTAGCAAAACGAATTATCGAAGATTATCACAAAGGAAAAATATTTGTAGCTAAATCATCTAAAGAAACGGGAACTGAGTTTAAGATTTTATTGAAAAAATAATCAGAAATATTACACAAAATCTTGATTATATAATAAGGTATACTTTTTGTAACTTTGTTAGAACGACAACTGTTTTGTAAAATTAATAATTATGAACGCAAAAGATGTATTGAAAGAATTACACGAAAAATATGATTTATAAGACTAGAATTTCTTCTGAAGCTGCCCAAGATATTGAACAAGCTCTTTCTTATTATTCAAACTTTTCTACATCTGCGGCAAAATCTTAAGTTTTGGAAACTTTGGAAATAATCCTTTCTATCAAGTGAACTATAGAAATTTGCGTTCAAAACCTTTTAGATCTTTTCCTTATTTGTTTTTTTTTGAAACTAATGAAGAAGAAAAAACTTTTTTATTTATGCAGTTTTTAATGCGCATAGAAATCCTACAAAATATCCAAAATAAAAAATGAGCTGAAAAGTTTTACTTTCAGCTCATTTTTTTAATATTATTTTCTAATATATCAGTATTAATTACTATTCTTTTACACCAATATAAATCTCAATTTCTGCATCAGCAGGATTTTGAGCTTTTTCGGTGTACAATTCGTAATCATATTTATACGTGCGATTTAGATTTGCATCATCATTCCAAATTTCTGTCCAAGTTTTCCCAACTGCTTCGTGCAATTCTCCTTTGGCAATATATTTTTTGAATGTTTGTGGCTCAAATTCACGACCAACCATACCTTCTGGAATTTCATCTAATGAAGAAACTTCTAAACCAATAATTGTCATATACTTTCCTGTAAAATCACTTTCGTAATCTGTGTAAACAGAATAAATATTAGAACTAATTGTATTTGGAATTTTAGTCATTATATTCTCACCAAAAAATTGATGCCACAGTTTTCCTAAATCTTCAATCGCTTGACTATCGTTATTAGACGTTTGAGTTGCTATTCCTATAATTTTTAATGTATTCATTTTATTTTTTTAAAATCCTAAAATCATTTTCGCAATTGAAAAATAAATCAACAAACCAAAAATATCATTACTTGTTGTGATAAATGGACCTGTAGCAATCGCAGGATCAACACCATATTTATGCAACATAATTGGAATAAATGTCCCAATCAAACTTGCTAAAATCATCACAATAACTAAAGCTAATACAATGGTTGAGGAAATTTCGTAACTCGTACTCATTAAAAAATGCGTCGCCAATAAAAGTACAAAAGCTAATAATGTACTGTTTAATAAAGCCAATAACATTTCTTTTCCTAATCTTTTCCAAATAGAACCCGAAATATTACTATTCGCCAAACCTTGCACAATAATCGCGGAAGATTGCACACCTACATTTCCTGCCATGGCAGCAACAAGCGGCGTAAAAAAGAATAATTGCGGATACAAATTCATCGCATCGCTAAAACTTTGCGACACATTAACTGCAACAAAACTACCTACCAAAGCCAATAAAAGCCAGGGCAAACGAGCGCGAGTTAATTTTAAGATATTATCATCAGAATCGACATTTTGAGTAATCCCGGCTGCTAATTGATAATTTTCTTCAGCTTCTTCACGAATCACATCAATCACATCATCCACCGTAATTACACCAACCAAACGCATTAATTCATCTACAACAGGTACTTCGTACAAATCATATTTTTCGATTACTTTCGCAACCTCCATATCTTTTGTATAGGTCTTTACATATTGGATCTTTTCATTGTAAACATCTGCCACTTTTGTATTCGCAGAAGTCGTCAACAAACGCTTCAAACTCAATGTTCCAAGTAATTTTTCATCTTCATCAACAACATAAATTGAAAAAACCTCTTCTAAATCCTCAGCTTGTTTTCGCATTTGTTTTACTGCTGTGATTACCGACCAATCTTTGTTGACTTTTATCAACTCTTTTCCCATCAAACCTCCAGCCGTATCTTCGTCATAACGTAAAAGATCTACAATTTCACGGGCATGTTCTTGGTCTTCTAATTGCGCAATTACCTCATCTTTCTTTTCATCAGAAAGCTCATTAATGACGTCAACAGCATCATCGGTATCCATCTCATTGATGACATCTTCAGCAATTTCTTTTGCAGTAAGCGTTTTCAGGAATTTGCGTCGATCATCTTCCTCTAATTCAAGAAGGATATCTGCAGAAATTTCATTATCGAGTAAATCAATTACAAAAGACTGTTCTTTGGTCGAAAGCTCATCAAACAATTCAGCAATATCAGCGGGGTGCAAATCTTGCAACATCTCCTTAACCGCTTTAGCATTTTGCTGATTAATACTTTCATTTAAATGTTCAATAAAATCTTTTGTAATTTTTACCTCCATAATCTATTTCATTCTTTTCGTTAACTCAATAAAATCTTCGACAGATAATTGTTCTGCGCGCATGTTCAAAAACTCGTGATCGTTTAAATCTTCAGGAATCCCCAAAGCTTTCAACGAATTACGAAGCGTTTTTCTTCTTTGTCCAAAACCAGCTTTTACCACTTGAAAAAATCGTTTCTGTTCAACTCCTTCAATTTCTGTTCGGTAGCGTTTCATAATAATAACGCCCGATTTCACTTTTGGTGGTGGTGTAAAAACGTGTTCTGGAACGGTGAACAAATACTCGCAATGATAATAAGCTTGCGCTAATACAGAAAGTATACCATAATCTTTTGTACCTTTTTTAGAAGCGATACGTTCGGCTACTTCTTTCTGAAACATTCCACAAATTTCGGGAACAGTATAACGCTCTTCTAAAGCTTTAAAAATAATTTGCGAAGATATATTATACGGAAAATTTCCTAAAATAGCAATTTGTTCATCAAACTTTGATGAAAAGTCCATTTTTAAGAAATCTTCGGAATGAATTTTAAATCCTGGGTAAAATGGTTGATAATATTCTTTTAAATATTCGACTGATTCTGTATCAATCTCCACAACCTCTATATTTTTCTTTGCTTGTAAAATATATTTTGTCAACACGCCCATTCCTGGACCAATTTCTAAGACACGATCATAACCTTCCCAAGTTAACCCTTCGGCGATGTCTCGTGCAATATTTTCATCATTCAAAAAATGCTGACCTAAATGTTTTTTAGCTTTTACTTTCAAAAATTCTAAATTTTAAGTTTTCTTTAACCAACTTACCGTAGAATATATACGGAATATCTTTCTTGCGAAATAAGTTTTTTTTATCTTAGCCCCAAAATTAACCCAAATGTCAAAAACGAACGATAAATTTGAGAAAAAAAGACTGCGATCTTCTAACATCACTGTTGTGATTAGTATTTCGCTTGTTTTATTTCTATTAGGTATTTTCGGCTTAATTGTCATTAATGCACAAAGTTACGCAGAACATCTAAAAAGAGAGTTAAAAATCGAGGCATATTTTAAAGATGTCGAAGATCCAAAATTAAAAGATAAGGAGCTTGATTTACAAAAATCTTATATCGATTCGTTGAAAGTGAAGTATCCTTTTGTTGAAGCTACACAGTATATCAGCAAAGAGGATGCAGCTAAAATTGCGAAAAAAGATTTGGGTACGGATGGTAGCGATTTCTTCGAAGAAAGTATTTTCCCTGCATCAGTTCAAATTACATTGAATCCTGCATTAATACAATCTGTTGAACAAATTGATTCTATTAATAAGGTATTGGCTAAAAATCCGATTGTAGACGAAGTAAAAAGTGACAAAGAAGCGATGGTAACGATTTACCACAGCATCAATAAAATTACATTCTGGATTATGATTTTTGCTGTTATCTTCTTGGTAATCGTTGTTGTATTAATCAACAACTCTATTCGTCTGAAAATATACGCAAAACGTTTCAGCATCAAAACAATGCAATTAGTTGGAGCGCGTAGACGTTTCATTGTAAAACCTTTCTTGATAGAAGCCGCAGTTTTAGGTTTCTTAGCAGCATTTATTGCAGCTGTAGGATTAGGTTTCTTATGGTACATTTTAGCAACAAAAGTTGGTTTAGTACTTTGGAACCCAAGCTTCACTCCACTTATTATTATTTTAATTGGAATTGGAGTTGTCATTGCCGTATTTAGTACATTGTTTGCTGCATGGCGTTATTTAAGATTAAAAACTGATCAACTTTATTAATGAAATCAAATTCTATCGATACAACAAAAAAATCAGCATCTACAAATGATGCTGGTTTTACTTTTTTATTCGGAAAAAGAAATTACATTTTCATGGCAATTGGTGTTGCACTAATTGGTCTTGGATTTTTATTAATGACAGGACACGATGCCAACACAAGACCAGATGGAACGTGGGATGCAAATTATTGGAACGACGAAATCTATTCTTTTCGTAGAATTAGATTAGCGCCATTTTTAGTTGTCGTTGGTTTCATCGTCGAGATTTATGCCATTTTAATCAATCCGAATAAAGAAAAATAATGAATACTTTACAAGCAATTATAATTGCTATAATAGAAGGTCTTACCGAATATTTACCAATTTCTTCTACAGCACACATGGGATTCACAGCAGCTTTGATGGGAATGCCAGAAAGCGAATTCTTAAAAATGTTTCAAGTTTCGATACAATTTGGAGCAATTTTATCAATCGTAGTTTTATATTGGAAAAAATTCTTTGACTTCAAAAATTTCAATTTCAATTTTTATATCAAATTAGCTTGTGCGGTTGTTCCTGCACTTATTTTAGGAAAACTATTCGATGATAAAATCGAGGCTGTTTTAGGAAATCAAGTTGCTATTTCTGGAATGTTAGTTTTCGGAGGAATCATTTTATTATTTGTAGATAAATGGTTCAAAAATCCTAAAATTAATGATGAAAAAGACATCACATTAAAACAAGCAATTATCATTGGTTTTTGGCAATGTTTGGCGATGATGCCTGGAACTTCTCGTTCTGCCGCTTCTATTATTGGTGGTATGACACAAGGTTTATCGCGTAAAGCAGCTGCAGAATTTTCATTCTTTTTAGCGGTTCCGACAATGTTAGCGGTTACAGTTTATTCTATTTTTGTTAAAACTTGGGGAGAAGATACTGCAACACCAATGAAAGGTTATGAAATGATTTTACAAGATCAAAACCATATTATATTATTCTTAATTGGAAATGTTGTAGCATTTATTGTAGCATTAATCGCAGTGAAAACATTTATCGCAGTTTTAACAAAATATGGTTTCAAATTTTGGGGGTGGTACAGAATAATCATCGGAATTATTTTATTGATTTATTTCTCATATAATTCTCCAACACAAGCAGAAAAAGATAATGCCGCTTCAGTAGAAACTACAATGATTCAGCACAAATAAGATGAATGTAGAAAAAATACAAGAAGGTCACGTTTTTTTGATTGATAAACCACTTGATTGGACATCTTTTGATGTTGTAAATAAGATTCGTTGGAACATTAGAAAAGCATATAACTTAAAGAAAATAAAAGTTGGACATGCTGGGACTTTAGATCCAAAAGCTACTGGACTTTTATTGGTTTGTACAGGGAAATGGACAAAACGCATTGATGAATTTCAGGCGCAAGAAAAGACTTATACTGGTACAATTAAATTAGGTGTTACAACGCCTACCTATGATTTAGAATCGGAAGAAAATGAAACTTTTCCGACAAATCATATCACAGAAGAAATTATTCGCGAAGCAACAAAACAATTTGTTGGAGAAATTGAACAATTTCCGCCAATGCATTCAGCGGTAAAAGTAGATGGAAAACGTTTATATGAATTAGCTCGCGAAGGTCAAGAAATAGAACGTAAAGCACGTAAAATAACGATTCACGATTTTAAAATTACAAAAATAGATTTACCTTTTGTCGATTTTGAAGTGAATTGTAGCAAAGGAACCTACATTCGTTCTTTGGCTTTTGATTTTGGAAAAGCAGTCAATTCTGGTGGATATTTAACAGCACTTCGTCGTACAAAAATTGGCGAATTTGATGTCATCAATGCTGAAAATTTCGCTTTAGAAAAAAGCTATTTTGAAGAAGAAAATACAACAGAAGAAGTATAAAATCAGAAAAGCTTGAACAAATGTTCAAGCTTTTTTTAGTTATAAAGTGATTAATACTTTATTTATTTCATCGCTCACTAATTTTGGCTTTTGCATCACCATAATATGTGTTCCGCCTTCTATTTGTATTGCATCTTTGATATATTCAATCGGAAAAACAATATCTTTTGTACCATGAATATGTGTAATATTTTCTTCATGATAAGCTGTAGAATGTTCCCAGTTTACAATCTTATGAATCGACCAACTTAAATATTCTTTGTTTCGAAACTCAAAAATATCGTCAATATTATCTTTTTCTCGATCAGTATAATATAATTTTCGCATCATCATGTACGAAAATGTCCGATCCGAAGTTAAGAAACTCATCGGAATTATTTTATGTGCATTAATAGAAGCCGAGAATCGAAATAACTTCGGAAGCTCTGCCCTATTCTTCACTGTCGAAATCAGAAATGTATGTTTTGGATTAATAAAACGATTCATTTCCTGCACAATTATTCCACCAAAAGATAATCCCATCAAAAGAAAATCTTCTGTGGGATTTATTTTATCTAATAATCTTTCGGTATAATGAGCCAAAGTTTCATCTTTCTCTGGATCTAACCAAGGAATATAAACTTGCTCAAAATCTTGTTCCAAGCGTAGATTTCGAAAAGCATTTGCGTTTGCGCCTAATCCACTTACTTGATAAATTTTCATACCTTAATTTATAATATATCTTTTTTCTTTGAGTAATCTGTTGGACGAATTCCAATTACTTTTTGGAATGTATTACTAAATGTTGGTAAACTATTGTAACCAACCATTGTCGAAATTTCACTGATTGAATACGTATTATCAATTAACAATTGTAAAGCGCGTAACATTCTTAAAATAGTGAAATATTGAACAAATGTCATATTCAAATCTTTTTGGAATAATCGTGATAATGATCGTTCAGAGAAACCGAATTCGGCTGTAATTTTCTTCATTGTAATCGAAGAATCCATATTATCATCTAAGAATTGAACGATTTTTTTCAGACGTTCGTCGTGTGGTAATGGAAGAGCTAATCGTAAACTACTTTTGCTTACTTTAGGTAATATTTCTTTAAAAGCTTGTGCAATTACATATTCGCTTCTGTTTTCTGGAACAATATCTCCTTTCCATTGGTTAGAAAATAATAAAAGCTCTAACAACAATCCATCAGCAGGATAGATTCCTACTTTTTTATAAAACGAATTATCACTTTCATTAATAGGGAAATATAAATTTCTCATAATCACCTCTGGTGTATTTGGGTGTATACTATGTTCCACATGAGGCGGTATCCACATATAGTGTCTTGCAGGTAAATAAAAAGTATCTTTTCCTATTTTTACATAAACTATTCCTCCCTCACAATAAAGAAATTGCGCTTTGTTATGTTTATGTTCTACCACGTATGCTTCCGAAATTTCCTTATGGTAACAGAAAATTGAGGTTGGTAATTTGTCAATTTCGGTTAGGTAATATCGTGTTTCGAACTTATTATCCAAATGTATATTCATAGTTTCTTTAATCTGCGAACTAATATAATAATTTATTTGATATGATGTATAATGTACACAAATAAAAATGTCCGAAATAGATAATTATTTGACTATTTTTAATATTAACTTTTTATTAATTAATCCAATATTTGTAATTCCCTTCGTTCAGAAGGGAACAATTATTGAATAGTATTAGAAAGAAAAAGTTGCATTATGTTGGAAAGAATAAAATTAACTAACTTACAGTCAAAAGTAATGACAGCAGAGGAGTCTGCCAAATTTTTTGAAGATGGAATGACTGTTGGTTCTAGTGGTTTTACAAGAGGAGGCGATACAAAAGTTGTATTAAAAGCTGTTGCGGAGCGTGCCAAATCTGAAAATTTAAAAATCACTTTAGTAACAGGAGCTTCATTAGGACATGGTACAGACGCAGCTTTAGTAGAAAGTGGAGCATTAAAAAAACGTTTACCATTCCAAGTAGACACTGTAATGCGTAAAAATATAAATGCAGGTAATGTTTTATTTATCGATCAGCATTTAGGAGAAACTGCTGAACATATTTTAGATGGACAATTTAAAATTAATTTAGGTGTTTTAGAAGTTGCTGAAATTTTAGAAGATGGTTCTTTAGTACCTACAACTTCTATCGGTAATAATGCTGAAATTGCTGCAAATGCAGACAAATTAATCATTGAGATTAACACGTCTATCCCTACAAATATAAAAGGTATTCACGATATTTATAGTGTAGAAGAATATGGAAAACGTACACCAATTAACATCACTGCTTGTGATACAAAAATTGGAACAGAAACAATAAAAGTAGATCCTTCTAAAATTGTTGGAATTGTTTTTCACGACATTCAAGATGCTCCAGGAGACATTCAACCAGCTGATGAAGCGACTGCTGCAATTGCTCAAAACATTGTGAAATTCTTCGAAAATGAAGTTGAAGAAGGTAGTCTTACAAAATCATTAATGCCATTACAATGTGGTATTGGTAAAGTTGCAAACGCTGTTTTAGGTGGTTTAGAACATTCTGATTTTGAAGATTTAGTAATGTACTCAGAAGTTTTACAAGATTCTACATTTGACTTAATTGATTCTGGAAAAATGAAGTTTGCTTCGGCATCTTCTATGACAGTTTCTCAAGAATGTTATGACCGTGTTATAGGAAACATCGACAATTATAAAGATAAAATTGTTTTACGTCCTCAATCTATTTCTAACTCAGCCGAAGTTATTCGTCGTTTAGGAATTATTGGAATCAATACATCTTTAGAGTGTGATATTTATGGTAACGTAAACTCAACTCATGTTTCTGGTACACACATGATGAATGGTATTGGAGGTTCTGGAGATTTTGCTCGTAATGCATTTATCTCAATCTTTGTTACTGCTTCTATCGCAAAAGGTGGAAATATTTCTTCTATCGTTCCGATGGTTTCTCATCACGATCACACAGAACATGATGTAGATATTATTGTTACAGAGCAAGGTTTAGCCGATTTAAGAGGTTTAGCACCACGCGAAAGAGCAATCGAAATTATCAACAACTGTGTTCATCCAGATTATAAAGGTGAATTATTATCTTATTTCGAAAGAGCTTGTGCAGAAAGAGGTGGTCAAACGCCACATATCTTAGAAGAAGCGTTCTCTTGGCATACAAGATTGAAACAAACAGGTTCTATGAAAAAAGAAGAATTATTAGTTTTGAATCATTAGAATAATAAATAATAAGACTATACTTTTTCAAAAAGCATAATTCAGAAATTCTGAATTATGCTTTTTTTGTGAAATAATGTAACTTTGTTAGAAGTCTAAGAAACATGAAAAAAATACTTTTAGTAACACTACCATTGACAACTTTTTTTGCGTGTCAATCTAATCAAAACGAAAATCAAAATTTAGAACAAATTGATAAAAAATCGGCTCGCGAAGTTGTATTGACAACCGAAACTAAAGGCGACTCTGTTTTACATATTACCAAACAAAAAATTTGGTCAAACGATTTGATGATTGCAGAAAAAGTAGATACTTTGATTACGCACAAACAATATACACCTACCGATTCTACCAAAATTCCTATTTACGTAACCATTCAATAATCTATCATGAATAAAAGAGAAAAAAGAGCAAGTAAAGTCGTGACTTTAGTGTTAATTTCTTCGGTTCTTAGTTCGTGTATGAATCGTGAAGAAGCGCCTGTTACGAACAATGCACAAAAGGTATATATGCGTGCAGATTCTACTGCTCCTTACACAGATGTTACGTCAAATTATGCATCTCATTCTGGTGGTTCGCATCACGGTGGAATGGGAAGTTCGTTGCTTTGGTTTATGGCTTTTCGTAGCTTAACTGGCAGCGGAATGGGCTATGCAAGTCAAGGTTTGCATCAACAGTCTAACGTCGGAACAAACGCAGCAAAAGCGCAAGCGTATAAAAGTCAAACTGTTCGCGGTGGATTCGGAAAATCTGCTTCTTCTCGTTCAGTTTCATCTTAAACAAATTTTATGCAATTAAAAAGAATAAAAGCTGACGAAAACTGGCAAGAAAGGTTAGAAAATATTGGCTTTGGCTATCATACAGACGAAAATAAACAAACCTATTGGGTAGAAGATTATTACTATTCTATTTCGGAAAAAGAAGCGGATAAAATCTTTGAAGCGACAAACGAATTGTGGGAAATGTGCTTGAATGCTGTCGAACATGTGATTCAAAATAATCGTTTGGACGAATTTAAAATTCCAAAATTTATTCAACCTTATTTGATTGATACATGGGAAAATGATGCGCCAAGTATTTATGGACGTTTTGATTTTGCTTACGATAATGATCAATTGAAAATGTTAGAATTCAATGCTGATACACCTACTTCGTTGTTTGAATGTGGTGTTGTACAATGGTTTTGGATGGAAAATTATTTTGGAGAAACAAAAGATCAATTCAATTCTGTTCACGATAAATTAATTGAAACATGGAAAATGTTAAAACCTTATTTGAAAGGTGAAACCTTGCATTTTTCTTGCGTGAGAGAATCGTTAGAAGATTTGACGAATATCGAATATATCAGAGATTGTGCGATACAAGCCGGAATTAATACCAAATTAATTTATGTAGACGAAATCGGTTGGAATAATGTCAATTTTGTTGATTTAGAAGAAGAACCAATTACAGATATTTTCAAACTTTATCCGTGGGAATGGATGATGAACGAGTTGTTTGCATACAACATCAAAAATGATGAAATCAACGCAAATTGGATAGAACCAGCTTGGAAAATGATTCTTTCGAACAAAGCTATTTTACCAATTTTATGGGAATTGTATCCAGATCATCCATTATTATTAGAAGCTTATACAGATTCACCAAAAGAGATGAAGAATTATGTCAAAAAACCATTGTTATCTCGTGAAGGCGCAAATGTAGAAGTTGTAAAAAGTGGAGCTATTTCGGAGCAAACTTCTGGCGAATATGGCGAAGAAGGTTTTATTTATCAAGCTTTGGCTAATTTACATCACGAAGAAACAGGTTATACCATTATCGGAAGTTGGATTATTGGGCAAGAATCGTGTGGAATTACGTTCCGCGAAAGTGACCAATTTATTACAACCGATAAAAGTCGTTTTGTTCCGCATATTATTGAGTAAAATATTTTAAACCAAAAAGTCTAATTCCACTTCGAATTAGACATTTTTTAGTTTAAACAAAATCAAACAATTACCTTAAAAATTGTAAATAGTTTAAAAATTAATAGGTTTCATCATATTTTATTTATAAATTATAAAAAGATTTTATTAAAATGTTTTATCAATTAAAGGTTTAAGAAATAAAACGTTAGATAATTTTTTACGAATCAAAACCAACTAAATACAAACTAAAAAGTAGAAATATGGATTTTTTAGATGATTTGTTTAACTCTTCAACCCTTCCCTCAGAGCGCATTTCGCGTATGCTCGAAGAAGATTTGTTTTGGCAAATTATAGAAAATTCTTTGCTCAATGCCAATAATTTGCAAGATCAAGAAAAGGCTTTGGAACAAGAATTAGAAGATCTAACTGCCGAGGATATTATTGGTTTTCAACTTCGATTAGAGTTCTACTCCTATTCATTACATTCGCCTGAAATATGGTGTGCAGCTTGTATTATGAATGATGATACAGATCCAACACATTTCTATTATTTCAAAAATTGGATTATTTCGCAAGGACAAGAATTGTTTGAAAAGGCAATTTTGAATCCTGATAATTTAGCTGATTATTTTAACGAAGGCTTCAACGAAGATGATTTATATGAGTTTGAAGATTTTCATTTAATCGCTGATAATGTTTTCTATGAAAAATTCGAACACAAAATTATTGACTTTGTAGACAAAGAATGTTTTAAATTTTATACCGAAAAATCTCCAAAACCTGAGTTTGATTGGGATGACGAAAATTTAACCAATTTGCAAATCATTTGTCCAAGATTATTCAAAGTTTTTATCGAAGATTATCCTCCTGACGACGACGAAATGGAAGATGATTTTGATGATGAAGACGAGTTTTTATAATGATAATATTTAATACCCATTTTATTCCTTCAATGGAAGATGGTGCTCTAAGGAAAATTGTCACATTAATTTCAGTAGTTGCCTATTTCTTTTTTATATTAATAGGATATAGCTCTTTCAATTATTTTTTAATTTCTGGACTTATTATAGTTTGTAATCTTCCCCTTGTTA
>NZ_DJTP01000046.1:0-90512 GCF_002440405.1 Empedobacter sp. UBA6305
TAACAAGGGGAAGATTACAGATGCTGCCCCCAAACAATCCCACTAATCATCAACAATAAAAAGTAAAATATCTTTTTCATACGTCTTTCGTCAACTATTTTTAGAATAACGCAATTTACTTTAGAATATTCTATCAACCATAATGTTTCTAATTTTCGTGAGATAAACTATCTTTGCAACCTGAAAATTTGATTAAGATGTCTTTAGAACAAGAAATAAATAAAAGAAAAACCTTTGGAATTATCGCCCATCCCGATGCTGGTAAAACAACTTTAACAGAGAAGTTATTACTTTTTGGAGGCGCAATTCAAGAAGCTGGTGCCGTAAAAAGTAACAAAATTAAAAAAGGAGCAACTTCCGATTTTATGGAAATTGAACGCCAACGTGGTATTTCGGTTGCTACTTCAGTTTTAGCATTCGAATATAAAGGAAAAAAGATTAATATCTTAGATACGCCTGGTCACAAGGATTTCGCCGAAGACACTTTCCGTACACTAACTGCCGTAGATTCTGCGATTGTGGTAATCGACGTTGCAAAAGGGGTTGAGGAACAAACAATCAAATTGGTAGAAGTTTGTCGTATGCGCAAAATTCCGATGTTGGTTTTCATTAACAAAATGGACCGCGAAGGAAAAGATGCGTTTGATTTAATGGACGAAGTAGAACAAAAACTAGACTTACAAGTTACACCACTTTCTTGGCCGATTGGTATTGGAGCAACTTTCAAAGGAATTTATAATATTTGGGAGAAAAACATCAATATTTTTTCTGGAGATAATAAACAAAAAATTTCTGAAACAACGAAAGTTGAGGATTTATCAAGTCCAGATTTAGACACATTAATTGGAACAACTTACGCCGAAAATCTTCGTAATGAGATTGATTTAATTGACGGAGTTTATCCAGAATTTGATATGCAAGAATATATGGACGGAAATTTACAACCTGTATTTTTCGGTTCTGCTCTTAATAATTTTGGTGTTCGCGAATTGTTAGACGCTTTCGTTGATATTGCACCAACTCCACAATCTAAAGAAACAGATTTGAGAATTGTCGAACCTTATGAAAATAAATTTTCTGGCTTCGTGTTCAAAATTCATGCGAATATGGATCCGAAACACCGCGACCGTTTAGCCTTTATCAAAATCGTTTCTGGTAAATTTGAACGTAATACCAACTATTTCCACGTTCGCCAAGGTAAAAACATGAAATTCGCTGCGCCAAATGCTTTCTTTGCTGATAAAAAAGAAGTGGTTGATGAATCGTTTGCGGGTGATATCGTTGGTTTACACGATACAGGAAACTTTAGAATTGGTGATACGTTGACAGAAGGTGAAAAATTTTCTTTCAAAGGAATTCCAGCTTTCTCCCCAGAACATTTCCGTTACATCAACAATGCTGATCCAATGAAAGCAAAACAATTGGAAAAAGGAATTGATCAATTAATGGACGAAGGTGTTGCGCAGTTATTTACATTAGAAATGAATAATCGTAAAGTTATCGGAACCGTTGGTGCACTGCAATATGAGGTTATCCAATATCGTTTGGAGCACGAATATGGTGCAAAAGCAACGTACGAACCTTTCTCTGTTCACAAAGCGTGTTGGGTAGAAGTTGAAGATGAAAAATCAGAAGAATTCTTAGAATTCAAACGTGTTAAACAACGTTATTTAGCAAGAGATAAATTCAATCAATTGGTATTTTTAGCAGATTCTGCTTTTACAATTCAAATGACGCAAGATAAATTTCCGTCAGTGAAATTACATTTTGTAAGTGAGTTTTAAATTTTGGTCAGATAATTGAATTAACCAACTGAAATATTTTTTAGAAAAAATCTAAATGAAAAAGATCATATTAAGTTTAACATTGATTTCAGCGTTTGCAGTAAATTCAAAAGCACAAGATTTGAAATCAATTTTTGGAACATTAAAAAAAGAAGTCGAAAAAGTAAACACTCAAACGACAACACAAAATAATTCAACAGTAAAAGTTGATTCAATAAAAGTTGTAAATGGTTCAACAGAATCTAAAACAATTTCTGCAGAATCCTTAACAAAGTTAAATGGTTTATCTAACGCAACTGTTGCCTCTGGATTGAAAGAAGCTTTGTCATTAGGATTAACGGACGGAATAAAATCATTGGGTCAAAAGAATGGTTTTTATAATAATTCAGTTGCAAAAATCTTGATGCCAGAAGAATTACAAAATGTAGAAAAAACTTTGCGTTCTTTAGGAATGGGAAGTTTGGCGGATAAAGGAATCAAATTATTGAATTCTGCTGCTGAAGATGCTGTTTCTGAAGCTGCTCCTATTTTCGTAAACGCTGTGACATCAATGACAATTACAGATGCGAAAGATATTTTATTAGGAGGAAATAATTCGGCTACCAATTATTTAAAACTAAAAACAACATCTGATTTAACAAAGGCTTTTCAACCAAAAGTGGAAGCGTCTTTAGGTAAAGTTAGTGCGGATAAAGTTTGGAATAATTTGATTACAAAATACAATACGTTAACTGGAAATCAAATTGATCCAAACCTGAATGCTTATGTAACACAACAAACAATAAATGGTGTGTTTAACATGGTTGCAGAAAAAGAAGAAGGAATTCGCGGGAATAAAGCTTTGCGTACAACATCGTTGTTACAACAGGTTTTCGGAGCGCAAGATAGTAAGAAGTAAAATACTTCTATTCAATCAAAAAAACTCGTTACAATTTGTAACGAGTCTTTTAGATGATAATTACTCTATAAAATAAGACCAAGGTATATCAAATCTTCCTCGTCTTTCTGCTACTTTAAGCTTTTCTCCTTCAAAACTTGAGTAATACTTTTTATAATCTACTTTTATCTCTTTTTCTATAAATGTATTGTTCCAATCTTCAATTATTAAATAATAACTACTACCTCCTTTACTATTTTTCTTAATTTTTTTCAAAATCTGAGTTTCATAAATTTGAGGAGTAGATTGATCATACTTACAATTAATGAATATAACAGAATAAATAGAAAATACTTCAATTAATATTATGATAAAAACATTATAAACAAAATTTTTCTTGTTGTAAATCAATATTTTAAATTGATTAAAATAATAGATTATTAAGATTAATAACGCTATAACACTCGAAGGAACCCATACATTTTTATAATCTAAGACATTGTAATCCATAGCAGTTCTAATGATTAATCCAAAACAAGATAACATAAAACCTATAGAAATTGTTGGAAGATTTGGTCTAATTTCAGGCTCAATTGAGATCAAACCTCGATAATATCTAACTAAAATGATGCAAAAAATAGGATAAACAAAAGATAAATAAATTAAAATTTCATTAAAAAACTGAAAAACTAATGTACTCAAACCTAAAATGCATCCAATAATATTAATTAATAAAGCCGTTCTTTTCAACGACTTTAAATCAGTAAATTTTTGTTCAATAATAACTAAATCTAAAAAATTCATAAAATCTAAAAATCCGCTCAATGAGCGGATTTTCTATTTGTAATAAAATATATCATTTCCTATTAAGCTTCACAAGAAGAACAAGAAACTAAGTTTGCAACTAATTCCTTAGAAACTGATTGTGAACGCTGATAGTACAATGTTTTTACACCTAATTGCCAAGCTTCGATCATCAAACGGTTAACTTCTTTCACAGGTAAATCTGGTGGAATATTTAGGTTTAATGACTGCGATTGATCTACATATTTTTGACGAATCGCTGCTTGTTGAACAATTTCTAATTGAGAAATTTCTTTGAATGTTTTGAACACATCTTTTTCCTCTTTTGTCAATTGTTCTAAATGTTGCACAGAGCCACCATTCAACATGATTTCGCGCCAAATATCTTCGTTATCAATTCCTTTTTCTTGTAATAATTTAGTCAAATATTTATTCTTACGCATAAAGTTTCCTTTCGATAAACCTGCTTTGTAATAATTTGAAGCAAACGGCTCAATTCCTGGAGAAGTTTGTCCTAAAATCGCAGAAGAAGACGTAGTTGGTGCAATTGCACAAGTTGTTGTATTACGACGTCCGTAGCCTTTTAAAACCTCTGGTTCACCATAAATACGAGCTAATTCTTCCGAAGCTTTATCTGCTTTAGATTGAATATGCTTGAAAATTTCTGTTGTACGTAATTTCGCTTCCATTCCTTCAAAAGGAATCATGTTGCGTTGTAAGTAAGAGTGCCACCCTAATACACCTAAACCTAATGCACGGTGACGTTTTGCAAAACGATTAGCTGATGCTAAATAATGATTTCCTTCTGTTTTTTCGATGAATTCTTGTAAAACTGCATCTAAAAAGAAAATTGCTAAACGTACTGCCTCAGTATCTTTCCATTCATCGTATAGCTCTAAGTTCATAGAAGATAAACAACAAATAAATGATTCATCAGCAGATGAAGGCAACATAATTTCTGAACAAAGATTAGAAGCATTAATTGACATTCCTAAATCTTTGTAAACCTGTGGTTTATTTTTATTTACGTTATCTGTAAAGAATAAATATGGTAATCCTTTTTCTTGACGTGATTCTAAAACTTTCGCCCAAATTTGACGTTTATCCGCATCTCCATCAATCATTTCTTGCATCCAATAATCTGGCACACAAACACCATAAAATAAATTCTGAATTGAACTTCCTATCGATTTAATTTTCAAAAATTCTTCGATATCATCATGATCAATATCCAAATAAGCCGCAAAAGCTCCACGACGTGTAGAACCTTGAGAAACCACATTCATCGCAGAATTGAACAATTCCATAAACGAAACAGCACCACTACTCTTTCCGTTATCTGTAATCGCCGCTCCACGCTCACGCAATTCACCAAAATAACCAGAAGTACCACCACCGATTTTAGTTTGCATAATAACTTCTCCTAATTTATGCGTAATTCCTTCAATACTATCTGGAATATGAACATTGAAACAAGAAATTGGTAAACCACGCTCTGTTCCCATATTTGCCCAAATTGGAGATGATAAACTCATCCAACCTCTTTCTATCATTTCTTTGAAAGATTCTTGCAATTCTGGTTTGTATAAACGTTTTGCAGCCGCAGCCGTGATACGATCTATAGCTCCTTCAACTGTTTCCCCTTTCAATAAATAACCTCTATTCAAAATTTGTTCAGATTCAGAGTTTTTCCACCATAATTTTGGTGCTTCACCGTCAAAAAATATATTTTGAATGTCGTCGTGTGGTATTGGATTGTCCATAGCTTTAGAATTTATAATGATGTGATATTGTTAAATAATTTTATTTATAGTTGTGTTTTTGATAAAAAGTTTTGGCGGTTTAAAATAAATCGTCTGCCGAAATACTTTTGTCATGTTTAGTATAATCTACTGGTCTTTTTGCGAAAAAATCGTCTAAACTACTCGCAAAAACTTCTTCCTCAAACCAAGCCATCGGTTTATACTGTTCTTGGGAAATATGAAATATTTTTTTGTATCCAATTTTAGCAATTGCTTCATCAATACGGTATTTCATATAGTTTAATAAATCTGCTTTTGAGTAATAACCAAATTCTCCTTTCTCGAAAATCCAATCTAACATCATTTCTTCTTGGTCAATATAACCACGAACAGCAGTTTCTACCCAATTTTGATCTAATTCCTCTGGTAATAAACCTTCTTCACGAATTTTATTAATCAAATAAATCCCAGCATTTGCGTGAATTTGCTCATCTGTAGATGTCCAAGCAATGATGTTTGCTGTATTTTTCATTAAACCATCAAAACGTGTAAATGCCAAAATATTTGCAAATTTCGAGAATAACGAACTATCTTCGATTACCAATGCAAAGAACAATAATTTCTCTACAATTGATTTGTTCTCGTCACGCATAATTTCTCCAACAAACGTATTATAACTTTTGAAAATTGGATTTTGTAAGGCTACATTAAACTCATCTAAATAACCATTTACCTCCAAAATACGCGAATACGCTTCACTATGTCTAAACTCACATTCTGCAAAAGTAGCACCTAATCCATTCAATTCTGGCTTTGGAAAATAATGATACAAATCTCCCCAGAATCCTTTTACCGTTACCTCTACTTGCGCAATTGATAAAATAGAACGTTTGTGAATTTCGCGTTTCGCATCATCTAAATTGGCATGATAGTCTTGGATATCTGAAGTAAAATCTACTTCTCCGTGTACCCAATATGCTTTTTGGATTGCTTCTGTAAAGGTTAAAATTTCAGGATATTCAAATGGTTTATAATTTACCCTTTTATCAAAAATAGACATAGTTTTTTGGACTTTTTAGATTAATAAACTTTGGTAAAAACGAATTCTTTCATCAAAATAAATGAAGTTGGTTCTTTTATTTTATTTAGAAATTTGAACCTCAATAGGGTTACATTTTCGTTTCAATTACTCATCGATTCTTTCAAAATTAAGATAAGATTTTACAATTAAAAATTTTGTAATCTTAAAAAATAAAAAGGTTATCAACAAGTTGTTAATTATTTGATTATTAATTAATTATTTTTGAATTTTTATTCGTTATAATTTAATAATTTTTATCAAAACAACAACTATAACTTGGATTAATTTTCTATAATTTAACAAAAAAATAGGCAAGCCTTGTTATAGACTTGCCTAAAGAATATGATTAAATTCTAAATTTTATCTTGCAATATTTACTGCACGTGTTTCACGAATTACAGTTACACGAACTTGACCTGGATAAGTCATTTCGTTTTGAATTTTATCCGAAATTAAGAACGATAATTCAGCTGCTTTTGTGTCATCAACTTTATCACTTTCTACAATCACACGCAACTCACGACCAGCTTGGATAGCGTATGCTTTTTCCACACCATCAAAGTTAAGAGCCGTAGCTTCTAAATCTTTCAGACGTTGCATATACGATTCCACAACTTGACGACGAGCCCCTGGACGAGCACCAGAAATTGCATCGGCAACTTGTATAAGTGGCGAAATTAAAGAAGTCATCTCTATTTCATCGTGGTGAGCTCCAATTGCATTAATTACGTCTGGATGTTCTCCATATTTCTCTGCCCATTGCATCCCCAAAATTGCGTGAGGCAATTCAGATTCTTGCTCCGGAACTTTACCAATATCGTGTAATAAACCTGCACGTTTCGCTAACTTAGGATTTAATCCTAATTCTGCAGCCAAGGTTCCTGCCAAATTTGCCACCTCGCGAGAGTGTTGTAACAGGTTTTGACCATAAGAAGAACGATATTTCATTCGTCCAACAATACGAACCAAATCTTTGTGTAAACCGTGAATTCCCAAATCTAAAATTGTTTTCTTACCAACTTCGATAATTTCATCCTCAATTTGTTTTGTTGTTTTTGCCACAACTTCCTCAATACGTGCTGGGTGAATACGCCCATCCGTTACTAAACGGTGCAAAGATAAACGAGCAATTTCACGACGAACAGGATCAAAACATGAAAGAATAATCGCTTCTGGCGTATCATCAACAATCACTTCAACTCCTGTAGCAGCTTCTATTGCACGAATATTACGTCCTTCACGACCAATGATACGTCCTTTGATTTCATCAGATTCAATGTTAAACACAGAAACTGCATTCTCTATCGCTTGCTCTGTTCCGATTCGTTGAATAGAAGAAATCACAATTTTACGCGCTTCATTTTTCGCATCCAATTCAGCCTCTTCCATAATTTCTTGGATATGAGCTTGTGCTTTCGTTCTTGCTTCGTCTTTCAAGACTTCAATCAATTCAGCACGTGCTTCATCAGCAGAATAGTTTGAAATTTTCTCAAGGATTTCTACTTGTTTTTTGTGCATCGTATCCACTTCTTTTTGCTTAATGTTAAGCTTCTCTGTACGTGCTTGTATATTTCCTTTCTCAGATTTAATCTGATCTTTTTGTTTCTGAATTTCTGCTAAGTCCGTTTTGATTCTCTCTTCACGTTCTTTTACTTTAAGCTCAGCATCAGCTACTTTTCTTTCACGTTGATTAACAACTTCTTCGTGTTTAGATTTTAATTCTAAAAATTTTTCTTTGGCTTGAAAAATTTTCTCTTTTTTAATGGCTTCACCATCTTTCTCAGCATCATTAATCAAATTTTGTGCTTTGCGAGTTGCTTCGTCAATCAGTTCTTGATTCTGTTTATCAACTGATTTTTTTGATAAGAAATATCCCACCGCTGCACCTATGATTAATGTAACAATTGCAATAATTATTGTCATAATTGGGTCCATAGATTATGTAATGTTTATATATAAAAAAACCTACATTAGTAAAGTATGTTTTGAGTTAACTCCTGTAAACAGGATTTGAGTTAGTCCGTCAGTCAAGTATCCGCTGTCAAATAAATGAACCTAAAAGGTTGCGGCCCGCTTTCCGAACGGTGTTCACTCGGTAACAAAACTAGTGTTGAGTTAACCAAAATAGCTAGAACTAATGTAGGAATATTGTTTAGTGGACAGTTTCACAACTGTCAGAACTTCTCTTATTTTGCGATTGACTGATCAATCAATTCTAATAACTTCGAAATGCGCTCTGTTGTCATTTCTTCGTTATCTTTCACTTGCTTTTTCAGCTTTGCTTCACGTAAAGCTAACTGAATTGTCACCATTGCAAGCGCGTCTTGTTTGTCAGAAACAGCGTACTTTTGTTCAAATTGTTTCAAAATACCATTTATTTCTTCTGCACAAGAAAGTAACATTTCTTCCTCGTCAGAATTAATCGTCATTGGGTAATGACGTGAAGCAATTTTTATCTCAATTCGTTGAGTTGACATTCTTTTATTAATTATTAGTTTTAATTTGAGCGATGCACGTATCGACTTCTTTTATTAATTTGTTCATTCTTTGCTTCATCATTTGTTTGTACTCCTGATTTCCGCTCATTGCATTAACGACTTTTAATCGTTTTACTTCCTCATTTAAATTTAAGTTATTCGCTTGCGAATCTCTCAATTTATTTTTCAATCGGGCATTTTCTTCTTTTAGAGAATTGATTTCATTTTGCAATTTTTCCAATTCTTGTATCGAGTTTTCAGCGCCCTTCAATATATCTTTATAATTCCCTAGTTGGCCTAAAACACTTAAAACTTTGTTTTCAAGTTCATTAAATTTTACCATTTTTTCCATCTCCTGAGAATTTCAATTATTCTAGCTTCTATTGCAAAAATAGTATTTTTTTACTTCTAATCAATACAATAACCTAAATATTATCAGTTTTTTCTTATTCATTTGACAAATAGAGATTTACTTACATTTTTTGTTTCGTTTCTCTATTCTTCACTACTTTCACAACATACTTGATACTAAAAAACAAAAACAATACCGAAAGAATAGTTGGCAGAAATTGACAGAAAATAATCAAAATTGATTTGAAATAATACATTCCATCTTTCCAACTTTGTTTTAACTCATATCCTAAGTTGATTTCTCTATAAGCTTTCAAATCAGTTTGTGGTAAAATATTCGTTACAACTCGTGGTTCTTCTGATAATTGATACGCAATAGTCGCATAAGAAGTAGCATCATTTATCAACGCTTTATTCACTTTATTTTCGATTTGTTTCGAGATTTTCATTGCTTTATTGTTTTCATTTTTCAACTCATTTTCATATTTCTCAAAGGTCATTTCTTCATTATTAATCAAAATATGATCGATAATAATTCCTTTCTCCACTGCAAATTTGACATGCTCACGCAATTTATTTGACGGAACTTTCAATTCAATCAAATAAGAACGTTGAATTTTGTCTATTTTCTTAACGCTTTCTTCAGATAATTCAACTATATCCGAATCTAAAATTTGATTAATCATTTCACTATTCAAAACAAATCCATTCAACGAAATCGCATTTTCTTCGATTTGAACCGCATCTTTCATCGCATCTTTTACTTTCATTTCGATCAACGCATTCGATTTAAAAACCTTCCCTTCTACTTCTAAATTTGCAGCATTAGAAACCGCAACTTCTTCTTTGCATCAGCAGCCAATTCTGCATTACTTTCTGAACCTTTGTATTCATTACAACTTACGATAGAAGCAACTATAAAAAGTGCTAAAATAATTTTTCTCATGATGATGTTTTTTATGTTTGATTTTAAAATTACTTTCATCATTTCTCAATCATTCACTAAAATCCTTTTCTTTTACTTGTTTATTATTTTACAAATACAAAATATTGATAATCATTTATTTAATTTTATTTTACAAAAATTTATCTCCAAATAATTTTCAGAAATTCAAAAGATTAAGGAGGTTTGTAAAAGATTTAATTTACTTTTAACTGATTTGTTAATTATTGAAAAGAAAAAATGAAAGTGATTAAGCCAATTTTCCTAAACTTATTACTAAGTTCTGTTGTTTTTGGACAACGATCAGAACAACCAAAATCTGAAACATATCCAAAAAACATCTTCCAAAATCCTTTAGAAATTACCAATTATTTAGCTGGTAATTTTGGAGAATTACGTGCCAATCATTTCCACGCTGGGCTTGATATCAAAACTCAACAACGAGAAGGTCTGAAAGTAAAAGCGGTTGGAGACGGTTACATTTCTCGCATTAATATTTCGCCAACAGGTTATGGAAATGCACTTTATATCGATCACCCAAACGGATATACTTCTGTTTATGCCCATTTGAGAGAATTTACGCCCGAATTGCAAGAATATGTGCGCAAACAACAATATGCAAACGAAACGTTTAAGATAGAATTGCATCCAAAACCAAACGAACTTCCTGTAAAAATGGGCGATTTGATTGCTCTTTCTGGAAATTCTGGAGGTTCTGGAGGTCCACATTTACATTTCGAAATTCGTGATACCAAAACAGAAGAACCAATTAATCCTTTTTACTTCGGTTTTGATTTACCTGATACTCGAAAACCATCTATTTTAGGCCTATATGCTTATCCAATTTATGGCGATGTGAATCAAAAAACCAATCGTGTTGTTGTGGTAAATGGAGGTACAATTTCTGCCTCTGGCGCAATAGGTTTTGGTGTAAAAGCCTATGACAAACACAATGGAGCAGAAAATAACAATGGAGTTCATCAAATTAATATTTATGTGAATGATGAACCGATTTATACGTTTACTTCTAATCGTTTTTCGTTTGATGAAGCTCGAGCTATAAATACAGTTTGCGATTATGGCGATATTCAGAAAAATAATAGTTGGGTGTATCAAGGATTTGTGAAAGATGGGAATCCTGTCAGAATGTATTCAAATCTAAAAAACAATGGAATTTTAGAGCTTAAAGAAGGAAAATCGTACAAAGTAAAAATTGACGTTTCTGATTATGCAGGAAATTTATCTTCGCAATCTTTTACAGTTAATGGAAAAGCATTTGTAGATTCTGCAAAACTTACTGAAACAAATCCAATGTTGTGGAACAAAGAAAATCATTTCAAATCTGATGGAATCGAAATATTTTTCCCTAAAAATATTTTTTATGAAGATTTTGATTTAGCTTATAAATTCTCGAATGGTAAACATTGGGTGGGCGATTATTATATACCAGTTCATCAAACTTACACGTTAGCAATAGAACCGACTACTGACATTCCAACAGCGCAATTGGACAAAGCTGTTATTGTACGCGAATATCAAAAAAGAGGTGCTTGGAAAAAAGATTATTTAACAACAGAGCTCAAAAATGGAAAGCTTGTTGCAAATCCAAAAGATTTTGGTGTTTTTTCTATTTTAATTGACAATACTAAACCGACAATTACTCCGTTAAATATCAAATCAGATAGTCAATTTACTCAAGCTAATGCTATTATCAAATTTACAATTGATGATGCACAATCTGGGATAAAAGATTATAAAGCTTATATCGATGGTAAGTGGGTTTTAGCCGAATATGATCAAAAAATTAAACGATTATCAATTAATTTGAACAAAGAACAGATTTCGGTTGGCAACCATCAATTAGAATTAAACGTGAAAGATGAAAAAAACAACACAGCAACATACTCTACAACATTCAAAAAGATTTCTTAGTACCATAAGTTTATCTCTTTTGGGTGGAATTTTATTTGCTCAAACTGCGCAAATTAATGGTAAAGTTGTCGACGAAAATAGAATTCCAATTAGTGAAGCTGAGATTATTGTCAACGATCAATCTTATTTTACAGATCAAAATGGTAATTTCAAAATTGATATTCCATCAAATTCTTCCGTTACCGTAACTTTTAACAACAATGGTTATCATTCGTTTGCACAAACTTTTACGCTAAAAGATAAAAACAAGAAAGAGATTTTTGTTCAATTAGTTCCTGATCAAACCAATGCAATCGAATTAGGTGAAGCAACTATTTCTTTTCAATCCAATAAAAATAAACCTTTGCAAAGTACCGTTTTGAGTGCTGCGCAAATGCAACAAGGACCAAGTTTGACTGGCGGAGTTGCCGATTTATTGAAAACATTGCCTTTCGTAAATTCGAATACAGAATTAAGTTCGCAATATATGGTTCGCGGAGGAAATTATGACGAAAATTTAATTTACGTTAACGGAATCGAAGTTTATAAACCTCAATTGATTCGTTCTGGCGAACAAGAAGGTTTAGGTTTTGTAAATCCTGCGATGACGCAATTTATCAACTTTTCTGCTGGTGGTTGGGAAGCAAAATACGGCGACAAAATGTCTTCTGTTTTAGATGTTACCTACAAACGCCCAACAAAATTTGAAGGACAATTAGAAGCAAGTTTAATGGGCGGAAGTTTGACATTAGGCGGAGGTTCTAAAGACAAAAAACTTTCGGCAATTGTTGGAGCGCGCTATCAAAACAGAAATTTAGTGTTGAATACCTTAAAAGGTGATACCAATTTCAATCCCGAATATTACGATGTACAAGCCAATATCAATTATAAATTAAATGATAAATGGAATGTTGCATTTTTGGGGACAATGTCACGTTCGCGCTACGAAATGTTTCCTGTAAAACGTGATACGTACATCAACACAATGGATACTCCGTTGTTGCTAACTGTTTTTTATGACGGAAAAGAGGATGATAAATTTGCGACAGAAACAGGAAGTTTATCATTTACATATCAACCAAATTCTAAAGTAGATTTAGGGTTAGACCTTTTTGCTTATCATTCGAAAGAGCGCGAATATTTTGATATTCAAGGTTCTTATTTCATTTCCGAAGTAGACGAAAAAGGCCATGCTACTTCTACGAATGATGTTGGTTCGCAAATCGATCATGCACGAAATAATTTTGATGCGTTGGTTGCTGGAATTCAACACAAAGGAAAATATAAAATCAATGGAAACAATGATATTGAGTGGGGTGCAAAATTTCAACAAGAAGATATTCGTGATTTATTAGGTGAATGGCAAGCAATCGATTCGACAGGATATGTTATGAATCCAAATCCAGGAAATGGTTTGAATTTAAGTTATTATGTCAATTCAAAAAATAATTTAAAAACCAATCGTATTTCTGGTTATGCGCAATACACGAGCAAATTCATGTGGAATGATGCAAAAGTGATGTTCAACGCTGGTGTACGTGCAGCTTATTGGGATTTCAACGAAGAAACAACTGTTTCGCCTCGTGCTCAAATCGCGATTAAACCAGATTGGGAAAGCGATATGTTGTTCCGTTTTTCAACAGGTGTTTATTATCAACCTCCCTTCTATCGCGAAATTCGTCGTTTAGATGGTTCTTTGAATAACAAAGTAAAATCGCAACAATCAATTCATTTTATATTTGGAAACGATTACGAATTCAAATGGATGGATCGTCCGTTCAAATTAACAACTGAGGTTTATTACAAAATCTTAAATGATTTGAATCCGTATTATGTAGACAATGTGAGAATTCGTTATACGGCAGATAACAACTCCAAAGGTTATGCGTATGGACTTGATATGCGTTTATTTGGGCAGTTTGTTCCTGGTATAGATTCTTGGTTCTCGGCTTCGTATGCGCGAGCTTATCAAAATATTGATGACAGAGGAAATATTCCATTACCAACAGATCCTCGTTTCAAATTATCTGCATTTTTCCAAGATTATATGGAGTTTTTACCATCTTTCAAAGTGAATGTAAATTTGATTTATGCTTCTGGTTTACCAAACGGAGCACCACAATTTGCAGATCCTTACCAATACCAAACAACGTTGACAGATTACAAACGTGTTGACATTGGTTTTGTGAAAGAATTGATCAATCAAAAAGAATTGAAACCATCAAAAGGAACATTCTGGAGTAATTTCAAAGAAATTTCGATTGGTGTAGATGTTTTCAATGTGTTTGATATTAAAAACGAAATCAGTAATTCATGGATTCGCGACGTAAATTCGAGTGCAGTTTACACAATGCCAAATTATTTGACAGGACGTTTCTTGAATGGAAAGATTAATTTTAAGTTTTAAGATAATCCTCTAACCTTATAGATGTCAAGTTGAATTCATTTCAACTTCGCATCCTCAGTAAAGCTAACAAGATGTGTTTCTGAAACAAGTTCAGAATGACACTTAGAAACATAAAAAAGATAGTTTTTAAACTATTAATGTTATCTTTCAAAACTCAAATCAAAAAAAACTTTATACATTTACCGAAGCACTTCTCGCGACAGAAGTGCTTCTTTTTTATTTAAAATCTGACAAAACGACACATAATAGGCATTGGCAAACTATTTGATTCAATCAGAAACAAAAAAACTAATAAGAATATGTCTGACCAAAATATACACGAAGAATTAGAGAACGAGAATCTTCAAGAAAACGTTCAAGAGAGTGATAACACTGTAGAACAACCACAAGAAGAAACTGCTGGAAAGTCAGAATTAGAAATTGTTAAGGAACAATTAGCAAAAGAAAAAGACCAATATTTACGCTTATTTGCAGAGTTTGACAACTTCAAAAAACGTACTTCGCGCGAACGCATGGACATTTTCAAGACAGCAAATAAAGAAGTTATTACGTCTTTATTGCCTGTTTTAGACGATTTTGGACGCGCTTTAAATCAAATTGAAAAGTCTGGAGACGACAGCTTACATCAAGGTGTTGAATTAATCAATAATAAATTAGTAGAAACGTTACGTGCAAAAGGTTTGAAAGAAATGGAAACTAAAGCTGGAGACGATTTCAATACTGATTTACACGAAGCAATTACTCAAATTACTGCTCCAACAGAGGATTTAAAAGGAAAAATTGTAGACGTTGTAGAAACGGGTTATTTATTAAATGATGTGGTAGTTCGCTACGCTAAAGTTGTTGTTGGATTATAATTTAGATTAAGAAAATGTCATCAAAAAGAGATTATTACGAAATATTGCAGGTCGAAAGATCTGCAACATCAGAGCATATCAAGAAAGCCTATCGTAAACTTGCCATCAAATATCACCCTGACAAAAATCCTGGTGACAAAGAGGCAGAAGATAAATTTAAAGAAGCTGCAGAAGCTTACGAAGTTTTAAGCGACGACAACAAACGTGCACGTTACGACCAATTCGGACATGCAGGAATGGGCGGAGCTGCTGGCGCAGGATTCGGCGGTGGCGGCGGAATGAATATGGAAGATATTTTCTCTCATTTCGGCGATATCTTTGGAGGCGGAGGATTCGGTGGTGGATTTGGAGGTCAATCTCGTGGTCCACGTCGAATGAAAGGTTCTGATTTGCGTATTCGCGTAAAATTGAACTTAGAAGAAATGGTTAACGGTTGCGAAAAGAAAGTAAAAGTTAAACGTTTTAAACAAGCAGATGGCGTTACATCTAAAACATGTCCATCTTGTGGCGGTTCTGGACAACAAGTTCGTGTTACCAACACATTTTTAGGACAAATGCAAACTGCTACAACTTGTGGAACATGTCAAGGAGTAGGAAAAGTTGCAGACAAAATTCCTTCGGGAGCAAATAATCAAGGATTAATCAAAGTTGAGGAAACAATCGATCTTAAAATTCCTGCTGGAGCAAGAGAAGGAATTCAATTACAAGTTCGTGGAAAAGGTAACGATGCGCCTTTTGATGGTATTCCTGGTGATTTACTTGTTTTGATTGAAGAAGAAGAACACGATACATTAAAACGTGATGGAAACAACTTACATTTTGATTTGTATGTTTCTATTCCTGATGCTGTTTTAGGTGCTTCGAAAGAAATTCCGACGGTTAACGGAAAAGTGAAAATTAAAGTTGACAAAGGAACTCAATCAGGAAAAGTATTACGTTTAAAAGGTCAAGGTTTACCAGATTTGAACGGTTACGGAAAAGGTGATTTATTTGTGCATGTTAACATTTGGACACCAACTCATTTATCGAAAGATCAAGAAGCGTATTTTGAAAAAATGAGAGACGATGATCATTTCTCACCAGAACCTTCGAAAAATGAAAAATCATTCTTTGAACGTGTGAAAGATATGTTTCAGTAATTGAAAATCAAATGATATAAAAAAATCCATCTCAAATGAGATGGATTTTTTTATATTTTAAAATCTTTTAATGACTATGCGTGTTAGCTTCCCCAGCTGAACCTTCACGATCATACGAACAACAAGAAGGTAAACTTCCGTACACTTTTTCTTCTGCACGTTTATTATCAGTATCGTGTCCAACCGCTACTACAGCGTTTTCTACATCATCCACTTTACTCTTTTTCTCATTCAATATAATATGTAAATTTTGCGTATTACTATCCCATTCAGCAGATTTTACACCTTTTACACCATAAGCTGCTTTTTCTATACGATCTTTGCATTGCCTACAATTTCCTTTAACGTGTAAATCGTGTTTTGCATTTTTATTTTGTGCTTGTGCGCTAATTCCTAAAGTCGCAACCAAAGCAAAGGCTAATAATTTTTTCATTATTTTATATTTTTTATGATTTTTATTTTAAACTAAATCTTAATCCAGCGTAATACATTTGTCCAAAAATTGGCGCATAAACAATCGAACTATCGAAATTTGAACCAAAAGGATTATCTGCTCCTAAAATTACACGATGTTGTTGATAATTCGTTACATTTTCTCCTCCAACATACACTTCAAAACGTTTTGAGAAAACACGTGTAATCTGGAAATTAATTGTTCCAAATGGATTCGAATAATCATTCAATTGATTTTCTGGTAAATTATCTGATGTATTTGGTAAACGCTGTTTTCCAATCCAATTATACGTTGCATCAAAACGCCAATTTTTACCATTTATTTCGCGTGTTTCGTATTCTAAATTTGTAAAGAAACGATGTTTCGCTTGCAACGGACGTTCTAATTTTCCTTTTTCATAATCTGTTGCGATATCGTAATATTTATAAGATGCTCTAATTTTGAAATTTGTAAATGGATTATAATTAAAATCAAATTGGAACGAATTTGCATACGAATCTCCTTCTAAATTATAAAATCTTACTTGACGAGCCGAATAATCGATATCAGTTACGATTTGATTTTGAAAATCTGTTCGATAAAAATCTGCTGTAACATCTGCATTTTTACCAAATAATTTAAATTCTTGTGTTACGCTAAATCCATAATTCCATGCAATTTCTGGATCTAAACCATATATTTTTCCATTTCCATCGCCCAGAATATTAAATTGTCTTGAAGATGCAAATAAATTCTGATTTTCTGCAAATGTATTATTGATTCTTTTTCCGCGACCAACCGACGCTTTTATTGTTGTTCCTTTTACTGGCATATAACGCGTATGCAAACGCGGTGTCAAGAAAAAGCTCATTCGATTATGATAATCTCCACGAAGCCCAGCAATCATATTGAAATTCTTCATATTATCAAACGTATATTCGAAAAATGCTCCTGCAGAATTATCAATTCGATCATAATTCGCATCCGTTGGAAGCGCTACAAATTCCTTGAATTTATCGTATGTAAAACTAGCTCCTGTAGAGAATTTATTTTTTGTATTGCTAATAATCGAACTAAAAATATAATTGGCATAAAAACTTTGTTGTTCGATATCATATTGATTCAATCCAAAGTAAGAATCTTGTTTATGATAGCTAAACGCCGTTTGTAATCCCATACTTTGATAAGGCATTTCTGGAAAAACATACCCAATTTTTGACGAAACATCCACACGATTTGTATTGATTTCTGACCCCCAATAATTTGTTGTTAATTTATCACGATCTTTATCAAAATCAACTTGTCCTGCTTGTTTTGTATCATTCAAATATCTTGCAGATAAAAATCCGACCCAACCTTTTTCTAAGTTTTGATATTGCCAACGATTCATTACATTAACTTGGTGTCCAAGCGGATTATCTAAAAATCCATCATCGTTCATATCATTCTTCGAAACGCGTGCATTTCCATGCATAAACAAAGAAGTACTCCATTTATCATTCAGTTTTTTGTTCAAATGCACATTTCCTTCAAAACGAGAATCTGTCGAACCATAAAGATTCACAAACAACGGAATATCATTTGAAGGTTTTATTAATTCTGTATTAATCTGCCCAGAAATACTTTCGTAACCATTAATCACCGTTCCAGCACCTTTCGTCACCTGAATACTTTCTACCCAAGTTCCTGGCGTAAAACTAAGCCCAAAAGCTTGAGAAGCTCCACGAACATTTGGTATATTTTCTTCTGCAATCAAAATATAAGGAGAGGTTAAACCTAACATTTTAATTTGCTTATTTCCTGTCACAGCATCCGAAAAATTGACATCAATAGAAGGATTTGTCTCGAAAGATTCGGCTAAATTACAACATGCTGCTTTCAACAATTCTTTTCCAGTCATTGTCGTCATATTGGTTGCAAACTTCGATTTTTTAAGCGAACTACTTGTATCACGAACCACAACTTCATTCAACGAAGTATCCCCAAAATGATCTTTTACATTGATGGTGATATTCTGAAATTCGTCTTTTAATTCCTTAAAAGTTGTTGTTTCATTGTCATAAAAAACACCTAAAATTGAGGTTGGTTGATAATTTTCGATCTCAAAGTTTCCTTTTTCATCTGTAATAACAGTAATATCTGACGATTGCCAAAACACTTCTGCTCCAACGATTGGTTGTTGATTTTGATCTGTAATTTTTCCTTTTAAAGTAGATTGTGCGTAAGAAAACGCAGCACTTAGTATAAATACTGAAGTGAATATTTTTTTCATTTTTACGATTTAAGGCTCAATGCCTATTTATTATTGTGTACTTGTTGATTAGATTTTCATCAAATACTTTAATATTTAGATAATAGCGTATTGTTTTCTGATTAATTTAATCAAAAAATAAACGGGTATTACCCTTCGTAAAATGTTAACTGAGAATTGAGTATATAATTTGGCGGTGCATTTGACGCAACATAAAAATCAAGGAAACTAGATTGATTGCTCACCTCTTCATCTTGAATCGGAATTCTAATTTGAAGAATTTCAGAAACTATAAAACTAATCGGAATAAGTTTTTGAATTTTGACAGTTTGCTTTTCTACAAACTTATCCGAATATGAAATATCCTTACAGCAATCATCTTTTTTAGATTTAATGTTTTCCGGTAATTCGCAATGTTTTTTTTCTGTTTTTGGAGGACAACACGAAGTAGAAACTCCCATTTCGTGCGAATTATTATCCAAATGATTCAACTTCACTTGCTCCACCACTCCTTGACAAAAATGCATAGAAAATGCGTAGCTAAGATTTGAAAAAATCAAAACCACCGACAAAACATACTTTATGTAATGTTGCATTTTCATGTTGGACAAAAATAAACAAAAAATTCAAATCAAAACAAACTGAAATTTATATCATTTTCAAAGTTTCTTATAGAATTTTCAGTTTTCATCACTTTATCTTCTTGCCTGTTTGTTCGTCGGAATATTAATAATCCCAGAACCATTTACCAACGATTTATCGTTTTCGTTAACAATTTTCAAAACAACTTCAAAATTTTGCCAATCTATCCCTTGCAAAGTCACTAAACCTGTTGCTTTATCAATCGATTTTATTTTAAATCCTTTATCAGGAAAATCTTGTCCATCGACAATCGGATCAAAATCCAACCCAACTTCTGGCTCAACTTTAAAAGCAGAATCTTGCACAAATTTGTATCGATCTTTAAAACTTTGCGTCAATAATTCATTTTGCTTGATATACTCATCTTCGTTTATTTTTCCAATTGTATCCATGATATAATCAACATAATTATTCATAAAATCAAGCGCAACATTATAATTAACATCCGATTCTTTAACCGAATCTTTCACTTCACTTTCAATTTTATTTTCTGTTGATGAACTAGATGAATTATTAGAATTACAACTTGTAACAAAACTTAATAATAGAACAGGAAGAATAATTTTTTTCATAGGGTTATCTTTTTTTTATGATTTAAAAGTATGTTTTTTTTGATTGAAATTGAAATAACTCGAATAGTAAAATCAATCATTTTGTTAATAATCTTCTCAAAAAATAGAATAAGCGATTAAAGCCTTACGATTTTATCAAAATATACCTCAATAGTCATCAAAAATCACTAAAATTGCACTTTAAATAAGAACACACAATTAATTATGTCAGAAGATATTTTCAAGAAAGTAGTTTCTCATGCGAAAGAATATGGTTTCATTTTTCAATCGAGTGAGATTTATGATGGATTATCAGCCGTTTACGATTATGGTCAAAACGGAGCTGAGCTAAAAAATAACATCAAACAATATTGGTGGAAAGCAATGGTACAAATGCACGAAAACATTGTCGGCATTGATTCTGCTATTTTTATGCACCCTACTACTTGGAAAGCTTCGGGCCACGTTGACGCGTTTAATGATCCTTTGATTGATAACAAAGATTCTAAAAAACGTTACCGTGCCGATGTTTTAATTGAAGATCATTGTGCAAAAATTGAAGGTAAAATAGAGAAAGAAGTTGCGAAAGCTGCAAAACGTTTCGGTGATGCTTTTGATAAAGATCAATTTGTTGCGACAAATCCTCGTGTTGTAGAATATCAAAATCAAATCAATACAATTTTAGCGCGCATGGGAAAATCTTTGGAAAACGAAGATTTAGACGATGTAAAAGCTTTGATTGAAGAATTAGAAATTGCTGATCCTGTAACTGGTTCTAAAAATTGGACAGAAGTTCGTCAATTCAACTTGATGTTCGGAACAAAATTAGGAGCAACAGCAGATCAAGCAATGGATTTATATTTACGCCCAGAAACGGCTCAAGGTATTTTCTTAAATTACTTGAACGTACAAAAATCTGGACGTATGAAATTACCTTTCGGAATTGCTCAGATTGGTAAAGCTTTCCGTAATGAGATTGTTGCACGTCAATTTATTTTTCGTCAACGTGAGTTTGAACAAATGGAAATGCAATTTTTCGTAAAACCAGGAACTGAATTAGAATGGTACGAAAAATGGAAAGAAACACGTTTACGTTGGCATCAAACTTTAGGTTTAGGAAATGAAAATTATCGTTTCCACGACCACGAAAAATTAGCGCACTATGCAAATGCTGCTGCTGATATTGAGTTTAAATTCCCATTCGGATTCAAAGAATTAGAAGGAATTCACTCACGTACAGATTTCGATTTGAAAGCACACGAACAACATTCAGGTAAAAAAATTCAATATTTCGATAACGAAACAAACGAATCATACACACCTTATGTTGTAGAAACTTCTGTAGGTTTGGATCGTATGTTCTTAGCAGTTTTCTCAAATTCATTGAAAGAAGAAGTTTTAGAAGATGGATCAGAACGTGTTGTATTATCTTTACCAGCTGCATTAGCGCCAATTAAAGCTGCTGTTTTACCATTGGTAAAGAAAGATGGTTTACCAGAATTAGCGAAAGAAATTTTGAAGAAATTACGTTTAGATTACAACGTAATGTACGAAGAAAAAGATACTATCGGTAAACGTTACCGTCGTATGGATGCGATTGGAACACCTTTCTGTATCACTGTTGACCACGATTCATTAAACGATAATTCTGTTACTTTACGTTACCGTGATACAATGGAGCAAAAACGTGTTAATATTAATGAGTTAGCTCAAATTATCGACAAAGAAGTCAACATGAAATATCTTTTTGAACAATTATAAAAAGAATATCTTCTCAATACAATAATACTAAAGCTCAGAAATTTCTGAGCTTTTTTTATTTTTATTAAAATTTTTAACAATTTGGCAAAGCTTTTGATTTTAATTTAGATATATTAATCTAAAAAATACAAATTATGGGCTTTATTATTAATCTTTTGGTATCAGCATTAGTTGTTTTCGGACTTGCTAACATTTTACCTGGAGTATCTGTAAAAGGATATGGTTCTGCGATTATTGTTGCACTTGTTATTGGACTTTTAAATGCTGTTGTAAAACCAGTTTTAAACTTTATTAGTTTACCTGTAACAATCTTAACATTAGGATTATTTTCTTTTGTGATTACAGCAATCATTATCTTATTAGCAAGTGCAATTATGGGAGATAGTTTCCATGTGGACGGATTCTGGTATGCATTATTATTTGGTATTGTTTTAGCAATTGTCAATTCTTTAGTTGGAGGAATGATGGGAGACTAATTTATACAGATTATTACATATAAAAAGCTGTCCAAAATTGGACAGCTTTTGTATTTTATAAAAGTTTTATTGAGGATAAAATTTTATTTGCTCAAAAATATAGTTATCATGTTTTTTAAGAAGATCAACCAATTGTTTCAATTCGGACTCTTCCCATTTATTCTGAAACATCTCATCATGAATTAACACAACTATATTATTATTTGTAAAGGTTTTATTCGATTCTAATTGATTAACAATTTGTTTATAAATCGTTTGAACAGATTGCACCGGTGTTCCATCTTTTCCATGATGCGTCCATTCCAAATCCCAACCAATAACTTTATAACCCAACTTTGCTAAACCATCAGCCGTTTGTACACCAGAAGCTCCATCATTCTTCGATTTTCCGTCCAATCTCCACATGTTTCTTCCTGGTAAACGAACAATTTTATCTTGTAATTTTAGTATCGATTGGTTTTTCAAAATATCCTCAACCGACGTTTGCTCGTTACTATAAAACTTTTTGTATTGATCATTCGCATGCGTCCAACTATGATTACATTCTTCGATGTACGGATTATCTTCGTAATATTTAAAATAATTCGTCATTGTTTTATTTTTCTCCACATGTTCTCCAACAAGAAAAACAGTCACTTTTAACTTCTCATTTTTGAAAACCTCATCAATATTTTCACTTCCATTCAAAGGCCCATCATCAAAAGTTAAATAGATATATTTCTTCACAAAATCACTCGCTTTCTGTGCAAACGAACTTGTCGAGAAGATTAATAAAAAGACACTCAAAAGTGTCATTATTCTTTTATTCCATATCATTTAAGTTAATTTTTAATGAATTAAATGTATGAAAGAAATTCTATTTTTTATATTTTTCTAATGCTCTTTCTAATCGTGTTTTGATTCTTTTTTTCACTAATCTTGGAGCAAGAATTTCTATTTCTTCTCCAAATCCTAAAAGTTCTCGTTCCAACTCAAAATTATGTACAACTTCTATCGAAAATAAAGTTCCTTCGTCCGTCACTTCCAACACTTTTTGCGTCGCATGAATTGGTTTTGTCACCACATAAGGCGCTAATTTTTTATTCACACGAAAAACAACACGCTGCTCTCTTTCTTTCACACTTTTCGTTACACCAATCGCATTGTTATAATACGTATCAAAATTAATTTCTTGCTCATCGACAAAAGGTTCATTTGCCAATTCATAAAACTCAACAATTCTATCCAAAGCCAACGTATACAAATTTTTATCTTTTCTCGATTTAGCTAATAAAAACCAGCGATTACGGTATTCTTTCAACAAATACGGATAATAAACTTGTTGTTTTGGCTCTTTACTTTTTGAGGTAAAAGATTGATACGAAATCAGCAAAGGTTGTTTCTTTACAATTGCTTGATACAACCGGTTCAAATGTTCTAAACCTTTTAATAATGGATTTTCTTCGAACTGAATATAATTTGGTTGTTGATGAGTTTGCTTGGATAAATTATTTTCGAGACGAGTAATAATCTCGTTCATATCATCAAAATAATTAAACCCATTCAATTGTTTCATCACCGAAATCACTTCTTTCATTTTATCTAAATCTGCAGACGAAACAGGCGAATTATGGATCGAATAATCATGATCTTTATATTCATAAAACTTTTTTTCTCGAACAACAATTGGCGCATTATAACCCAATTTATCACTTCGCATCACCTGAATGTCGCCCTGAATTGTACGTTTCGAAACGCCAGAAGTTATTCCTTCGTATTCATACAAAGCTTCCGAAACTTTTTCTATTAAATCTTCTAATCTCCATTTTCTGAAATGATTTTGAAGACATTTATCGATCGTTTGATAACGTATTAATGCAATTTTATTGGTTGCCATGGTTGATTTCTTTCTTCAATACTACAAATTTCAAATCAAAGTACGCAATCTATTTGCGTAGAAATTTTCACTTCAACTTTTATTCAAAATATTTTCAATATAAAATCCTCTATTCATCATCATTTACAAATTATTTCGAAAAAATATTTTATTGCGCAATTCATTCGCACACTTCTACTCCAACTTTGTCAAAGGTTTAACAACCAAACGATTTTAATTGTTCCTTAACAAATGTTTCAGTATAGCATTGTAGTAGAAAATGCTTCATCACTTCTATTCTGAATAATTAAAACAAACGCGCAGAAGGTTCGACTCCTTCACTTATTTAATAAATGAGTATTGGTTTAACGCACTAGAATTCGGCTCTAGTAACAGACTTTTAATCTGTATTTATCGCCTGAAAAAGGCACCATTAGAAACAAAAAAGCTAAAAAGTTTTCTTTTCGAATAAAGAATTTATTTCGTTGAAATGAATTTGAAATAAGATCAAAAACTTGCTCAAAACCTGAATTTGAAACTTTAGTTGATGATTGATTTCAAAAGTTTAAAAATAAAAAATCAAGTCAAAATGATTTGAAAAAAGTTAAAAGTAAGAAATCAAAAGAAGCTGCTCAAACTTCAAATTCCGTTTTAAAAAAGGAAAATGATTTAGCTTTTTTATTAGAAAATTTAAAAAAAAGATTCTTCGATAAACTCAGAATGACAATAATTCGTCAATTCGAGTAATTTTTCGAAATGAAAATAAAGAAAAATTGTATCGAGAATAGAATTAAAAAATAGTCATCCTGAACTCGTTTCAGTATCTCATAATAAAGATTCTTCGACAGGCTCAGAATGACAAAAAAAATAGTAAAAACCTATAAAAAATAATAAAATGAAAAAATTAGCAATTAACAACCAAGAAATTGGAATCTATATCAAAAATAACGAAGTAGATAAAATTTACTCAAAAGGAAATTATTGGATTTTCTTTAATAAAAACATCGAAAAATTAAACATCAACGAAATAATTGATGAAAAATTCCACGCAATGATTTTGGAAAATGAAACATTAAAAAATATGGTAGATTTTATCGAAGTATTACATAACGAAGTGTTGATTATTTACAAAAACAATCAAATCTATGATTCTTTTTACAATAAAAACGTGATGATTTGGAAAAATTCGACTCAATTAAAAGCTATAAAATTTGACTTGAATTCTACTGACGAAATTAAGAATTTAACAAAAAGAGAAATTGATATTTTGAGAAAAGCTGGTGCAATTCGTATCATTTCTGTTGCGCCATATTTCGAAGGAATTTTATTTAAAGACAATGAATTTGATTCGGTTTTAAAAGCTGGTGAATACCTATTTTACAACAACGAAGTTAAAATCTCGATGGTATCTTTTGATATGCGTCCGCAAACAATTGAAATTTCGGGACAAGAAATTTTGACGAAAGATAAAGCGCAATTACGAATCAATTTTATGGTAAATTATCAAATTACTGATTTGTTAAACGCTTATCAATCGAACAAAGATTTCGAAAAAATGATTTATCAAGCGATTCAATTAGGTTTGAGAGAATTTATTGGAAACATGAATTTTGATGATTTGATGTCAGATAAAAATTCGGTAACGAATTATATCATTCAAAAATATCAAGCTGAATTCCAAGAAATTGGTCTAAAATTGATTGACGCAGGTATGAAAGACATTATTCTTCCTGGAGAAATAAGAGAAATTATGAACCGTGTTTTGATTGCCGAAAAAACGGCTCAAGCTAATTCGATTACGCGTCGTGAGGAAACTGCTTCAACAAGAAGCTTGTTGAATACAGCAAAATTAATGGAAGAAAACGAAACATTATGGAAATTGAAAGAGATGGAATACATCGAAAAAATTGCTGATAAAGTAGGAGAAATCTCAATTTCTGGTGGGTCGAATGTATTAAATGAACTAAAAACAATGTTTACAAAATAATATTCTAACCAAATTATATGAAAACAACCGAACAACAAAACAAACCAATTAATGGAATTGATTTGATTGCCTTGGGTTATCCTGAGAATGAAATTTTAGGAATTGCCTTAAAAATTAACCGAAAAAGAAATGGTTATACAAAAGCCGAAATGCTTGATAAATATGCGCAAGTTTTGTCTTCGCCACAAGATTTCTTAGAAGATAAAATTTTCAAAACGCTTGCAAATGGTTTTATCAATGGAATTCATTTACTTCAACAAGATGAAAACTTAATTGAATTGAATGAAAATCCGAACGATTTCAACATTTATGGTGCAAAAAATATTGAAGATGGTGCTTTAGAACAAATGAAAGTAGCCATGAAACTTCCTGTAACAGTTGCCGGCGCAATAATGCCAGATGCTCATCAAGGTTATGGTTTACCGATTGGCGGAGTTTTAGCAACAAAAAATGCAATTATTCCTTATGGTGTCGGCGTTGATATTGGATGTAGAATGGCTTTATCGATTTATGATTTACCTGCTTCTTATTATTTTAAGCATCATGATTCTTTAAAAAAAACTTTAATAAAAAACACAAAGTTTGGTGCAGGACATGGTTTTCATGGTCAATACAAAGCCGAACATCAGATTTTGGATGATGCAAAATTCGAAACAAATTCATTTATTCAAAATTTAAAAGATAAAGCGTGGTCGCAATTGGGTTCTTCTGGAGGAGGAAATCATTTTGTAGAATTTGGTCTGATTGATTTCAAAGAAGATGATAAGAAACTGAACATCAAAAAAGGTTCGTATTTAGCGTTATTAACGCATTCTGGATCGAGAGGTTTCGGTGCTACAATCGCTGGACATTATACAAAAATTGCAAAAGAAATTTGTAAACTTCCTTATAAAGCACAAAATTTAGCTTATTTGGATTTGGATTCTGCAGAAGGTCAAGAATATTGGATTACGATGAATTTGGCTGGTGAATATGCTTCGGCTTGTCACGAAATTATTCATCAAAAAATTAAAAAATCTATCGGTGCAGAAGTTTTAGCTAAAGTAGAAAATCATCATAATTTTGCTTGGAAAGAAATTTACAATGGCGAAGAAGTAATTGTTCATCGAAAAGGTGCAACACCAGCTTCTAAAGATGTGATGGGAATTATTCCAGGTTCAATGACTGCGCCAGGATTTTTGGTTCGCGGAAAAGGTGAAGAAAATTCTATTCATTCGGCTTCTCATGGTGCTGGTCGAAAGATGAGCCGAACACAAGCAATTAAATCATTATCACAAAACAAGATAAACGATTATTTGAATGATTTTGGAATTACACTAATTGGAGGCGGAAAAGATGAAGCGCCGATGGCGTATAAAGATATTCACGAAGTAATGGCTGCACAACAAGATCTGGTTGATGTTGTGGCTACTTTTACACCTAAAATGGTCAGAATGGCAGATGACGGATCGAGAGAAGATTAAAAAAATGCCTGAACAAATGTTCAGGCATTTTATATTTTATTGATTAAATCCAATCTTTTGGATGTTTCAAAACATCGACTAATTTATATTCTTCCGAACCTTCTTCTGGTTGGTGATTATAGTGCCATTGTACATGTTTTGGCAAACTCATCAAAATAGATTCTATTCGTCCATTTGTTTTCAAACCAAATAAAGTTCCTCTATCATGAATTAGATTAAATTCCACATAACGACCTCTTCTAATTTCTTGCCATTCCTTTTGTTCATCAGAAAATTCATCATTTTTGTGCTTTTCAACAATCGGAATATACGCTTCTAAAAATGAGTTTCCTACTTCCGTTACAAAATCATACCATTGTTCAACTGTTTTTTCTGAAGTTGGTTTCAAGTAATCAAAAAACAAACCTCCTATTCCACGGGCTTCTTCACGATGAGTATTCCAAAAATATTTATCACATTCCTCTTTATACTTCGGATAAAAAGCCACATCATGCGCATCACAACTTTTTTTACAGATTGTATGCCAATGCATCACATCTTCTTCATCCAAATAATACGGTGTTAAATCTTGACCTCCTCCAAACCATTGATCGACAATATTTCCATCTTTATCATACATTTCGAAATATCTCCAATTCGCATGAGTCGTCGGAATATGTGGACTTGTTGGATGAATAACCAAACTCAATCCACAAGCAAAAAATTTACCTGACGAAACATTTAACGCTTTTTGCATTGTTTCTGGTAATTCTCCATAAACTTTTGAAATATTAACGCCAGCTTTCTCAAAAACAGCTCCGTCAGTTAAAACACATGAAAGACCTCCGCCGCCTTCTTCGCGTTCCCAACTATCTCTTAAAAATTTAGCTTTACCATCAACTTGTTCAAGTTTAGTAATAATTTTATTTTGTAAGTCTTGTATATATTGAAAAAATTGATCTTTCATCATAAATATTTTTGCAAATATAGAATGATTGATAACGATTAGAAAGAAGATTAATAATTAACTTCTCACAAATGCATATTGAAATGGAACTTTTATAGTGGTTTTTATAAATTTCCCTTCATTATTCTTTGCTGGAATAATTTTATATTTACCTCCTTTAATTCTCTCATTTAATCTAAATAAAGACTTTTCTAAGATATCTTTCGTATCCTCACTTCCTTCAAAATCAGAAATAGAAATTACACCATTTTCATCAAAAGTAAAATTGAATTCAGCTTTAAGAAGATAATTTGTAATTAAGTTTCTCGACCTTAATTCCGTACTTACCATTTTATAAAAATCTTTTCTAAAATTTTGTTTAAAACATTTATTCAACTCCTCATTTCCCTTCTGTTCAACTTTTTTACAACTTAGATATATCAAAGGAGTTTTTATAGACTCTTGTGAAAACAACATTATGCTAATACAAACAAAAAATACAAATAAATATTTCTTCATATTCTTAAAATTAATTCATATTATTTAAAACAACTATTATTAATAACTATTTATAATGTAATTTTAATAAATTATATTTATCAAGATAGAAATTATCAAAACCTATGTTTAAAATCATATTTTACTTATAATTAATATTTTAAACAATTAGAACCATTTAAACGACTTAGTTTTGCATCAAACCAACAGTTGATTAAAAAAGTTATTAACAATATTATTCACAAAAGAAATCTTTCTATACCTTTGCAGAAGAAATTTTATAAAAAATATAAATGTCACAAAACGGAATTCCATCGGTTAATTTAGCAGACTTTTTATCTGATGATCCTGCAAGAAAACAAAAATTTGTCAACGAAATTGGTAAAGCATACGAAGAAATAGGATTCGTTGCTTTGAAAGGACATTTTTTATCTGACGAATTAGTTGAAAATTTATATAAAAGCGTTCGCGAATTTTACGCTTTACCTACAGAAACAAAACAAAGTTATGTAGTTGAAGGAATTGGTGGTCAACGCGGTTATACAGCTTTCGGTAACGAACATGCAAAAGGTAGAACCGTTGGTGACTTGAAAGAATTTTGGCATTTTGGACAGTATTTATCTGAAGAAGATAAAGCGAAATACAACTATCCAGAAAATGTTGATGTAAATGAAGTTCCAGGTTTTAACACTTATGGTGAAGAAACATACAAACAATTAGAAAAAACAGGAGTTTACGTTTTACGTGCTTTGGCTTTATTCTTAGGTTTAGACGAGTTTTACTTTGATGATAAAGTAAAAAACGGAAACTCTATTTTGAGAGCAATTCACTATCCTCCTATCACAGAAGAGCCTAAAGATGCAGTTCGTGCTGGTGCCCACGGTGATATTAACCTGATTACATTGTTAATGGGAGCGCAAGGTCGTGGATTACAAGTGCAACGTCACGATGGAACTTGGGTTGATGCTATTGCTGCTGACGACGAATTGGTGATTAATGTTGGTGATATGTTATCTCGTCACACAAACAACAGATTAAAATCAACAATTCACCAAGTGGTTAATCCAGAGAAAGAATTATGGGGAACATCTCGTTTTTCTATTCCATTCTTTATGCATCCAGTTTCTGAAATGGATTTATCTGTTTTAGAAGATTGTGTAACAGAAGAAAATCCAAAACAATTTGAAGATATTACAGCTGGAGATTTCTTGACTCAGCGTTTAAGAGAAATTGGTTTAATTAAATAAGCCATATTTAATCTATTATTTCATAAAAAAGAGAGTTGATTTTGTCAACTCTCTTTTCATTTACATGCCTCTTACATACATGTTGTAGTTAAAAATATCCAAACACAACAAAGTGTATTTATAATCATTTTTATTGATATTCACTTCCAAAACTGGATCCGAATTATAAAATCTAATTTTTAGATTATCATTCTTATCCAATAATAAATAAATAGAGGAAATCGTTGGACGAATATCATTCATCCAATTTTTTAAAGATTCTTTTGAATCTTTAATCAACTCAAATTTTTGAAAATATTCGTGAAAAAAATTCTCTAAACGTTGCACTTGTGTCAAACGATCCAATTCACGATATAAATCGATAAAAACGCATAATTTTTCGCGCTTTGGACAAACACATGGATATGGATGTTCTCCATTATAAAGCCATCTTTGCCACTTTTTACAAGACGTTTGTTCTATTGCTTTCTCAAATTCATCTTCGTATTTTAAAAGCCACCAATTCATACGGCAAATCCGTAAATTGCCTTTTGATAACTGCAAAAGCTCGTCTATATAAGCGCTAACGTTTAACATCAATTAAAAATTTGAGTCTTGCTAATTTACAACTTTTCTGATTGAATTTTAATGTTTTAATAATAATTTTTCAAATTTTAGAATCTTAAATTGCTCATCAAACAAAACGTTATAAAAGAACATTTTTTCCTTCATCGTTTTATTTTTCATTTGCACATTTCGAACTGGAATTAAGACGTTAAATTGAAATTCTCTATCCTTCTCAAAATGATTAACAGCCGCATAATAAATCAAATTGTACCACGAATCGATTGGTGCATAAATCCCATAAAAGTCAGGATATAACGCATCTGCTTCATCTTTGTAAACATTGGTAATCGAATAATTATCAATCTCAAATTTCGAAACGCATTTATAGGTTGTTAATTTAGAACAAATTGAAGTGTCTTGTAGATATTTCGCCGAATCTAATTTCAGCCCAAATTCGTCCATTTTATAATCTTCAAACTTATTAATCGTAGGATCTACCACAATTTTTTTGTTCGGAAATTCTAAACTTTGTTTTTGGATATCTTGTAAAATAGTATCGTAAATTTTTGTTCGAATTTGATTTGGGTTAACATTTTGCGCATCAACAAATAACACAATATGTAAGGAAAAAACCAATAAAAAAAGTCTCATTTTGGCGTTTTGGTTTAAAATTTGTTTAAATTTATGAAGTCTTTACGATTCAAAAATCAAATTTAGTTGAAAAGATTTCAAATCTTATCATTTCATCATATTTTCGTAAACAAATAGTTAAAAAGGTGTTAAAGTACGCTTTCATACAATTACACTTTAACTATTATTGTTTATTTTTAACAAATTAATACAAAGTTTAATATCCGACAACAAACGTTTATTATAAATATTCTCTATAACTATTATAAATAAAATCTTTTACAATTTTTCCAAACAAGACATAAAAGTTAGACATTTGCAGTGTCAAATAATTTATTCATAGATAGTAAGACAAAGAGTAACAACGAGTATAACGAAATTGATTTATGAAGTTTGGAATTACTCGCACTCTTTTTACTTTTTAGAGTTTTTTATAGTAGTTTAGGTTGGTTAGTAATCCGTTCACTTTGAACGGATTATTTTTTTATAGCTTATCAATAAAAGCTTTCAACAAATTATATACTTTTTCAGAGGAACTCAAATCCAAACTTTCAGCTGTATCATTGGGATCATGATAAAAACCTTTTCCTCCTAATGTGTAAATAAAAAACGACGGAACACCTTTCAAATAAAACGGACAATGATCGGAATTACACGATTCTCCTCGAATTTTAACTTCTTTTAGGTATTTATTTGTTTGATTGAATTCAACTAATTTTTCAAATTGATTTTTAAAAACTTTACCATTCACAACTTGAATTCCTTGATCGCCCGCTCCCATAATATCTAAATTGACTAAAAATTTGATTTGATTCAATGGAAAAAGAGGATGATTAACATAATAATCTGCGCCTAAAATCCCCGCTTCTTCACCTGCAAAAGCCATAAAAACTGTTCTATAATTAGGCTGATGTTTTGAATAATACTTCATCAGCGCCATCATCATTGCAGTTCCGCTCGCATTATCACTCGCTCCAGGAAAAATAGTTTGTCCAACTTTCCCTAAATGATCATAATGAGCAGAAATCACAATTACGCTATCATTGTTCTTTCCGTCAATGTAACCAATTATATTATTTGCTTCGAATGAATTATTTAACTCTGAATCAATAGAATAATCGTTTATTTTTAAATTTTTAGAATAAAAGTTATCTGAAATAATAAACTCTGAAATCGAAGATTGTCTTTGACTTAGACTCGACGTTAATTTATCTAAAGTAAATCTAAAAATCGCACGATTTTGATTCTCATCTTTCTCATAAATATTCGCCCATTGTTTGTAATATTTCTGAATAGAATCTACAGAAGTCACTAAAGACGGCAAAATAATATGTTTTCCTTTTTGCGATTCATCATCTTTTATAATAAAATCTCTCGTTTTATCTTTCGATTGAAATGATTCGATATAGGCTTTTGTATCAAAAAAATAAAAAGGTAAATTGATTTTTGAAATTGATTTAGAACTTGGTTTTACGATAAAATCTGTTCCATATTTCAATTCTTTTCCATTAATTTTTAGTTTTGCATCTTTGATAATATTAATTGGAAAAGTAAACGTTTGATTATAGTGATTAGAAAAAGATTTCAATCCATTTTTTTGAAATTCGTTTTGTAAATAAATTCCAGCATATGTCATTCCATTTTCTACATAACCTCTACCAGCAAACGAATTTGATGTAAGTGAATCTAAAATTGTTTTAAAATATTTTTGATCAAAGGTTTGTGCATTTCCAATTGCAATTGCAAAACATGAAATCAAACCAAATAATATCATTTTTATCTTCAGCATTTTAATCATTTTATACTTAAAAAATATTCTATTCTAAGATAATTATCATTTTAACAAAAAAAATCAATTATCTGTATTAAGTCAATAACAAATTTAAAAAATCTTTAAAAAGTAGATCAAATTAATACTACTATAAATTTTATATCTTGCATTATTAAGTTATCATAATAAAAACAACAAATCACAATTAAATGAAAGAAGTCGTAATAGTTTCAGCTGTTCGTACAGCAATGGGATCTTTTTTGGGAAGTTTATCTAACGTTCCAGCTACAGATTTAGGCGCAACAGCTATTAAAGGAGCTTTAGATAAAATCAACTTAGATGGATCTTTGGTTGATGAAGTATATATGGGAAATGTATTGCAAGCTGGTGAAGGACAAGCGCCTGCTAAGCAAGCAATGATAAAAGCAGGTTTACCAAATACGATTCCTGCAACAACGGTAAACAAAGTTTGTGCCTCTGGTATGAAAGCTGTAATGTTTGCTACACAAGCAATTCGTTTAGGTGACGCAGATGTTGTTGTTGCTGGAGGAATGGAAAACATGTCGATGGTTCCTTTTTATTCGCCAAATGCAAGAACTGGAAATAAATATGGAAATACTGTTTTGTTAGATGGAATTGTGAACGATGGTTTACAAGATTACTACAGCAAAGAAATGATGGGACTTTTTGGAGATACTTGTGCTGCTGAGTTCAATATTTCTCGCGAAGAGCAAGATGAATTTGCGATTAATTCTTACAAAAAATCTGCTGCTGCTTGGGCTGATGGGAAATTTGACAACGAAGTTGTTCCTGTAGAAATTCCTCAACGCAAAGGAGAACCAGTTATTTTTAAAGAAGACGAAGAATATAAAAATGTAAACTTTGATAAAGTTCCAGGTTTGCGCGCTGTTTTCTCTAAAGACGGAACTGTAACTGCTGCAAATGCTTCTACAATTAATGATGGAGCTTCTGCTTTAGTATTAATGTCTTTAGATAAAGCAAACGAATTAGGATTAAAACCTCTTGCAAAAGTTATTGCTTATGCTGATGCTTCTCAAGAACCTTCAAAATTTACAACTGCACCAGCTAAAGCGGTTGAAAAATTATTGAAAAAAGCAAATATGACAGCTGCTGATGTTGATTTCTGGGAATTTAACGAAGCGTTTTCAGTTGTTGGAATTGCAAATACTAAATTATTAAACCTTGATGCTTCTAAAGTCAATGTAAATGGTGGTGCGGTTTCTATTGGTCATCCACTTGGAAATTCTGGATCAAGAATTTTGGTTACATTATTAAATGTTTTAGAGCAAAACGGAGGAAAAATTGGTGGTGCAGCTATCTGTAATGGTGGCGGTGGAGCATCTGCAATGATTATCGAAAAAATCTAATTTTAGATCAAATACACGATGAAAGCGTCTAATCTGTAGACGCTTTTTTATCTTTTGAAATTAAAATACTTGTAAAAAATCTGAAAAACATTCGACATTTATTATAATTGGCTTAAAAACCTTTTCTATATTTGTTGGATTGAACAAACACTTTTGTATGGAATATTTAGAATTTGAACAACCTATCAAAGATTTAGAAGAACAGTTACAAAGCTGTCAAATCGTCGGCGAAGGAAGCGGTGTTAACATCAAACAGGCTTGCGTTGAAATTGAAATTGCAATTGAAAATAAAAAGAAGGAAATCTATGGTAATTTAACGCCATGGCAACGTGTACAATTGTCTCGTCATCCTTCTCGCCCTTATACTTTAGACTACGCTTACGCGATCACAGATAACACGTTTATCGAAATTCACGGAGATAGAACTTTTGCTGATGATAAAGCAATGGTTGGTGGTATGGGAAAAATCAATGGTCAAACTTTTATGATTATTGGTCAACAAAAAGGGAAAAATACCAAAGAAAGACAATATCGTCGTTTCGGAATGTCTAATCCAGATGGTTACCGCAAAGCTTTACGTTTGATGAAGTTAGCAGAAAAGTTTAATATTCCTGTCTTGACTTTAGTCGACACTCCTGGTGCATATCCTGGTTTAGAAGCTGAAGAAAGAGGTCAAGGTGAAGCTATCGCTAAAAACATCTACGAAATGTTGAAACTTACAGTTCCTATCATTACAATTGTAATTGGTGAAGGAGCTTCAGGTGGAGCATTAGGAATTGGAGTTGGGAACAAAGTTTTCATGTTAGAAAACACTTGGTATTCTGTAATTTCACCAGAAAACTGTTCTACAATTTTATGGAGAAGTTGGGATTACAAAGAGCAAGCTGCTTCGCAAATGAAATTAACTGGTCCTGATATGTTAGAATTAGGATTAATTGAAGACATCATTCAAGAACCGCTTGGTGGAGCACACTACAAACCAGAAGTTGCGTACACAAACTTGAAAAATAAAGTTTTAGACACTTACAACGAATTGAAAAAACTTTCTCCAAAAGAATTACAACAACAACGTCAAGAACGTTACATCAAATTCGGAGAATTTTCAGGATAAAATATTGTTTTACAATAATACTTATTGTAGAATATACAATTTTAAAACGAGATATAAAATTAGTTATATCTCGTTTTTTTATTTAATTTTGAAACTCTTATGGAACAAGCAAATTATAATCCCGAAATACCAGCTAACAAGCACAATGTCATTGGTTTAGAGAAAGGTAAACTTCCTCCACAAGCTGTTGATTTAGAGCAAGCTGTACTTGGTGCGATGATGATTGATAAAAAAGGGTTGGATGAAGTCATTGACATTCTTACACCGCAAGTTTTTTATCGTCCAGAGCATCAAGCGATTTATGCTGTCATTCAAAAATTATTTAACGATTCAGAACCTATTGATTTATTAACGGTTTCGAATGAGTTGAAAAGTGAAGGCAAATTAGATCGTGTTGGCGGTGATTATTATTTGATTCAATTAACGCAAAAAGTTTCTTCTTCTGCACACGTGGAGTATTATGCTCGTGTCATTCAAGAAAAATATATTCTTCGTCGTTTAATTGAAATTTCGAATCAAGTCATTGAAAAATCATACGATGATACTGCCGATGTATTTGATTTACTGGATTATTCTGAATCGAAATTATTCGAAATTACAGAAGGTGGAATCAAGCGTAGTTATTCGGAAGCAAGAGATTTAGTTACAGAAGCGATTGACAAAATTAAAGCCCAATCTACCAAAGAAGGAATGTCTGGTTTATCTTCTGGATTTACAGAAATTGATAAAATTACTTCGGGTTGGCAAGAATCGGATTTGATTATCTTAGCCGCTCGTCCTGGTATGGGGAAAACCGCTTTTATCCTTTCGATGGCGAAAAATATGACGGTGGACAAAAATATTCCAGTTGCTGTTTTTTCATTAGAGATGTCTTCTGTTCAGTTGATTACGCGTATGATTTCGGGTGAAACTGGAATTTCGGGTGAAAAATTGCGTAAAGCAAAATTAGCCGATCACGAATGGAAACAATTATATACAAAAGTAAAAGGTCTTGAAAATGCACCGCTTTACATTGACGATACGCCTGCCCTTTCTATCTTCGATTTAAGAGCAAAAGCGCGTCGTTTGGTTTCTCAACATGGTGTAAAAATGATTTTGATTGACTACTTACAGTTAATGACTGCTGGTGGAAAAGCAAATGGAAACCGTGAGCAAGAAATTTCGATGATTTCGCGCTCCTTAAAAGCAATCGCAAAAGAGTTAAGTATTCCTGTTATTGCACTTTCGCAGTTATCTCGTTCGGTAGAAACTCGTGGAGGAAGCAAGCGTCCATTATTATCGGATTTACGTGAATCTGGAGCGATTGAGCAAGATGCCGATATCGTTTCGTTTATTTATCGTCCCGAATATTATAAATTAGAATATTGGGATGATGAAAGTGAACCTTGCGCTGGTCAAGCCGAATTTATCATTGCTAAACACCGTAATGGTGCGTTAGAAAATGTGCGTCTACGATTCATTAATGAGCAAGCTAAATTTACCGATTTAGAAACTTCATTTGGTGGAGATTTCGAAATTCAAAGCTCGATGAATGATGGTTCTCAAGAAATGGGAAGTGCAATGAATTTATCTGCTATCGATCCTTCTGATGCTTTTGGAGATTTCGGCGGAGAATTCACAAGTTCGATGAACAACGACGACGATAATTTACCGTTTTAAAAGAATGATTTTATTTTGAACGAATTGTTCTATTAAGATTTGATAATTTTAATCAATCATAAATATTTACTTTATGAAAAAGAATCTAGAATTTATTGCAGAACTTTATGGTTGGATTCAAATCTTTATATCACCCTTTATTATTGGCTTCATAATTGGATTGTTGATTTATTTTCAAAATAAATCAATTTCTAATTTAATTATTGGTTCTATCTTCATTCTAACAGGATTAATATTAGGAATTATTTTAGCAAATAAAAAAATGAAAAGTAAAAACGGAACAATTTGGTTTTTATCACGAACAAATTCAGCAACTGATTTAGATAAATAATCATTCTTCTAATTTCTATTGTTCATTTATACTTACTTTATTGTTCAAACCTTCTAAAATCTCATCAACTATCAGTTTTATTTATCCTAAAAGTTTTGTTAGGAACGAGAATTGCTACAACTTTGTATACATTAAATAAAGAGTGAAATGGCAAGTTCAATCAGAACATTAAATCCTGCTACAGGTAAAATCGAAAAAGAATTTCAAGCCTACACAAGCGAAGAAATCAATCAATATATAGACGACGCAAACGAATTATATCAAACATGGCGATTCGAATCTTTCGAAGAAAGAAAAGCTGTAATGAAACGTGTCGCAAACGAAATGCGTAAGCAAAAAGCTCGATTAGCTGCTTTGATTACAACAGAAATGGGAAAACCATTGTATGAAAGTGAAATCGAAATTGATTATAGTGCAAATATCATCGAATATTACGCTGATAATGCAGAAGAATTCTTGGCAAATGTTCCTATACAAACAGAAAAAGGTGACGCTTATGTGGTTTCAGAACCTATTGGTGTGTTATTAGGTGTCATGCCTTGGAACTTTCCTTTTTCTCAAATTGCACGTTTTGCTGGGCCTCACATTATGGCTGGTAACACAGTTGTTTTGAAAACGGCTTCTAATATTCCGCAATGTGGAATCGCTTTCGAAGAAATGTTTACTGCTGCTGGCGCTCCAAAAGGTTTGTACAAAAACTTATTGATGTCAGGAAAAGACACAGATTCGATTATTAATAATCCAAAAATTGTTGGTGTATCTTTAACTGGTTCAGAAGCTGCTGGTGCAGAGGTTGCAAGTATCGCTGGTAAAAATGTAAAACCTTCGGTTTTAGAACTTGGTGGTTCTGATCCAATGATCGTTTTGAATGATGCGGATATCGAAAAAGTGATGAACGGAACCATTAACGGTCGTTTACGTAATGCTGGACAAGCTTGTACTTCTTCGAAACGTATTATAGTACAAGAAGGTATTTACGATGAATATTTGAAAAAAATTACGGACTATATAAACGGAATGAAAGTTGGCGACCCTACACATGCTGACACCAATATGGGACCTGTAAGTTCGGAAAGCGCGTTAGAAAAATTATTGGATCAAATTAATGATTCAGCTAATAAAGGAGCAACAATTGTTTCAGGAGGAAAACGTATTGATCGTGATGGGTTCTTTTTACAACCAACAATTTTAACAGATTTAAAACCTGGAATGAAGGCCTATGACGAAGAAGTTTTTGGACCTGTAGTTTGTATTTGGAAAGTGAAGGATGTAGAAGAAGCAATCAAAATTGCGAATGATACGCCTTACGGATTAGGTGCTTCTATTTATACAGAAGATGTTCCGAATGCGGAGAAAATCGCTCGTAGAATAGATTCGGGAATGGTTTACGTAAACAAACAAGTTTCTTCAAGCCCAGATTTACCTTTCGGTGGTGTGAAACATTCGGGTTACGGACGCGAACTTTCTAAAGCTGGAATTATGGAGTTTATCAATAAAAAATTAATCATGATTGCGAAATAATTTTTCAATCATTAATCAAATTATACAAAAAAAATGCAACTTTTATGAAGCTGCATTTTTTTTATTGAATAAACCCTTGTTTTTGTTCCATTTGGTCAATTTTGAAAAGAATTAAATCACGCATAATTTTTGCTCTATTTTTTGCTTCATTTGCTATTTCTCCTTCAAATTTTTCGTCAATTATTCCGTACCACAATTCAATCCAACGCTCGAAATGATGCGGTTTTAATTTCTCTTTCTGACTCAAAACCAAATGTGTTCGCATTGGCCAACCTTCAAAAGTTGCTTTTCCTAATAAAACAGTTTCCCAAAACTGAATCATATGCGGCAAATGTTCGTCCCAATTTACCTTTGCAACTTCCGAAAAAAAGTAACCAATGACATCATCTTTTTGCACTTTATCGTAAAACGTATTTACCAATAAAGCAACATCTTCTGAAGTTTCGATATCTTTTTTCATTAAAACAAATTTACAAAGAACTTAATTCAATTCATCAATGTTTTTAATCACGAAAAAATGCAGTAATTTTACAGTCTCATAAAAATGAATAAAATTGGATAGCAATAGACAACAAAAAGTAAGTAAATTATTTCAAGAAGAATTAGCAGAAGCTTTTAGAAAATGGGCTGTAAAGGAATTCCCTGGAAATTTGATTAGTGTTACAGAAGTAAAAGTAACACCAGATTTGAGCGTTTCTAAAATCTATGTAAGTATTTTTCCAAGTACTCAAAAAGACGAAATTTTCAAAGAAATTAGAGTTAATACACCATTATTTAGAGGAATTTTATCAAAAAGTGCTTCTAAACAAATGCGTATTACACCAGAATTAATTTTCATTTTAGATAATTCGTTAGACGAAATGGATAAAATCGACAAAGCGCTAAGAGGAGAAGGAAATAATCCAATCTTATAATGAGAAACATTTCACTTTACATTGCGAAACGCTACATTTTTTCGAAAACGAATACAAACGCCGTAAACATTATTACATCGATTGCTGTTGGTGCTATTCTGGTTGCTACAGCGGCTTTATTTATTATTTTATCCGTTTTTTCGGGATTAGAAAAAATGAATTTAAAGTATTATAGCAATGTAAATCCTGAAATTAAAATATCACCTTCGAAAGGAAAAGTATTGGACAGTTTAACTTTTGTTGTGGATCAATTGAAGCAACAAAAAGATGTCAAAGCTTTTTCTAAAATCATCGAAGAAAAAGTCTACATCGATTACAAAGGAAAGCAAGATATTGCCTATTTGAAAGGTGTTGACGAAAATTTCACCAAAATTACACGTTTAGATACGGTAATTTATGGTGGACAATATTTAGACTTTAATCGCGATGATAATTTTATTGTTTCGAATGGAATTGCAGAGCGTTTGCAACTTTATATCGATCCGATAACGCCAGCAGATTTGATGATGCCAAAAGCTGGAACAGGTCTAATAAAACAAGAAAGCGATGCTTTTACACGCAAAGATGCGTACAGTGTTGGCGTGTTTATTTTGAACGAACAATACGACAAACACATATTTACAACTTTAGGTTTGGCGCAAGAATTATTGTTGTTAAACGAAAATCAATGTTATTCGATTGAGGTAAAAACGACTGGAAAAAAATCGTTTAACGAAGTAAAAATTCAACTTCAAAAAATATTAGGTTCTTATTATAAAATCGAAACCAGACAAGATTTAGATTCAGCTTTCTTAAAAGTAATGAATATGGAAAATTTAATCAGTTACTTGATTTTTACGTTAGTCATTATCATTGCATGTTTCAATTTGGCAGGAACAATTATTATCTTGATTTTGGATAAAAAGAAAGAAATTCAGACGATGTATAGTTTTGGATTATCACGAAAAAACATTCGTAATATTTTCTTTCAAACTGGTTTTATTATCACCCTTATCGCGATGACAACAGGTTTATTAATCGCCTCTGTTATTGGATTATTACAAATAGATTTTGGTTTGGTTATGGCTTCGCCAACTGTTCCATTTCCATTTATCTTTTCTGTCGAAAATTTTGTTGCAGTTATTGTAACTGTTTTAGGTTTGGGAAGCTTAGTTTCGTGGATCGTTTCCAGACAAGTGAAATAAAAAATATTAAGACATAAAAAAAGCTTNNAAGCTTTTTTTATGTCTTAATCCCACCTATTCCAACGAATGTAATTTGGTTTTGAAAAGTCAAAATCCATCATTTGAAAATCTCTATTATCCAATAAATTTGTCTTGATTAGATTATCGCCTTGTCCAGGAATTGATGGATAATACGACAATGAAAAACGAATATTGTTGAACACAAAATAATCATTTGTCAACATCACACCCAAACTAAAACGCGAATAAATTGGGTTATTATTCAGTATAAATTTTTTGTTATCTCCAATTGCCGCAACCATCGCATTGAAAAAAGGCGAAATACGAAATCCTAAAAACTCGTAAGGCGTATAGGATTGCAATTGATACTCGAACATTAATTTCTGTTGACCTGTTAAGCCTCTATCCGATTTGAAACCTGCCATTCCCAAATAATCATGTTCATGAAGCGAAAGTTGATCCGCAGGAGAATCTAAACGATCATGTCCCAAAAGATAATTAGTTTTCATGAAGTTTCTGAACTTCCATTTTCCCCAATTTATCAACTTTGCCATATATTGTAATTCTACAGACAGCGTTTTTTGTTCAAATTTTCCTTTATTAAAAAATCCTCCAAACTCAACTCCAAATCCCCAAAAACCGGTATTTAAAAAACCTCCAGCAGAAGCTTTTCCGCCAAGATAATAACGATCAGTTTGACGAATATTTTGAATTCCTCCTATAATGCCCAATGATTTCCCTATCGCAATATCTTCTTCAATATCATAATTGAAAATATATTTTGTTTTGATATATCGTTTTGAAGAAATTCCTATCCCTACTAAATAATTCGTTTGGTCAGAAAAAAAGTTCACAGGATCGTTTTCTGGAGTTGGTGTTTCGGTATAAGATCGATCATAAAATCGCCCTGAAACAATAAAATTGGTAATATTTTCTGAATGACCATCATCAATTCTAAACGCTCTTGCCAACCAATAATCTTGGTAATTATATTTGAAATGATTATCAACCAAAATAGGTTTTTCGAAATCTAATGAATCTTTAAAATACACTTGTCCAACCGAAACTCCACCTGCATAATGTGCTAATGGCGAATAAAAAGGTCGTACAAAACTGATTGATTTTGTATAATGATTATCTTCATTTTTGAAATAACGTACATTCCCAATAATTCGAGTTTGAGCAATATTTGGAACCGTATAATTAAATTGATATAACGAATTTCCTGTTTTGTAATTGTGACGGTAACGATTATCAAACACATGTCCTAAACCTAAAAAATTTCGCTCTCTAATGCGAATTCCAGCTTTTGAACTCGAAACCGAACCTGTAATAAACATACTCCAAGAGTCAATTGAATTGACATATAAATCAACCGAATCATTCCCGACAGCTTCTTCCTTAATCTCTACTCGACGAATAGAACGATTGGTACGTATTAAACGCTCAGATTCAGCTGCTTTTACAGAATCATATTTATCTCCTAGTTTCAGCAACATATTTTGACGCAACACAAATTGCTTAGATTTCCCGTGTAGTGTATTTCCAGTTCTTTCAATCCATTTTGTCGGTTTTCTTGTCGTGTCCTGCAAAGAATATCCGAAAGGGTCTTGTGTTTTGTAGTAAATATTTCGAATAATTTTTCCTTGATATTTTCCATCACCTACATTATTATTGGGCTGAATAGGAAAACTCGTTGGTTTTTTCTTGAATAATAATTTTTGGTAAAACTTTCTAAACTTAGAATGATTTTTATTCTCAATTCTAACTGTATCAATTTTGACACTATCTTCTTGAGCATTAACAACTATGGATAAACTAAAAAATAGTAATCCAAAAAAAGTTAATAATATAGTTCTTTTTTTAAGCACACGTCAAGTTATAAAAGTCTAACCGCTTTTACAAATCTAGTTTTCCAATAATTTTCATCAAGGGAAGAAATGATGACACCTTTCGAAGTTGAAGAATGTACAAAACTGATTGATCCGTCATGATTAATACTTTCTACAATACCTACATGAGAGATTGAATTTCCTGAAGTATTAAAAAATATTAAATCACCTATTTTAACATTTTCGATTGTAATTTCTTTTCCATATTCAGCTTGATCACTCGAACGACGAGGCAATTCTAAATTCATTTCCTTGAAACTTACATAAACCAGTCCCGAACAATCGAAACCTGTTTTCGTAACTCCACCATATTTGTAAGGTGTTCCTAAGTAAGATTTTGCCGTTTTTAGAATTTTATTTATATCACGAGGCGCACTATCATCAGCATTTTTAGAACGAAAAACCTCTGTAGATTCGTTTTTTTTGGAAGAAGTATAAACTTTTTTAGAACCAGTTTTCTTATACGAAGTTACTTTACTACTTCCACAAGACGTCAAGAATAAACTTGCGATAATAATTGTTGTAAGGTATATGTGCTTCTTCATTTTCGATCCAGTTTTCTTCAACAAATTTTCAACGAATAAATTTACTAAATATTATCTTGCATCACCTCTGTTAACAATTGTTTGGCTCTTAAAAGACGAACTTTAACATTTGGTAAGGTCAAATTGAGTTCTTCAGCAATCTCTTTGTATGTTTTATCTTCGATATAACGCAATTCTATAATTTTTTGATAAGGTTCTCTCAATTTTGCAATAGCTTTTATCAGCGTGTCATTATCTTGTTTTAAAATCAAATGTTCTTCTGGCGAAGGATGATCTTCTAAAATTTCTAAAAAATTGGTTTCATCATCAAGAGAAATATTCAGTTTTGGAGATCTTCTGATATGATCAATCATCGTATTATGTGCGATAGAAATTACCCAAGTCGTAAAGTCAAAATCTTCGTTATATAATTTCAATTTTGTAAAAACCTTCGTAAACGTTTCTATAGCGATATCTTCGGCTTCTTCTTCGTTTCTAATCTTAGAAAATACATAATGATAAACTTTGTTCCACAAAACCTCTATCACTGCGTTCTGAGCATTTCGTTTCCCTTTTTTAGCTTCTAAAATTATGTCCTCTAATGTCATTTACTAAATCAATTATGATAAATATAACAAAATATATAGTATAAAAAAAGCTTCAATAAAAATATTGAAGCTTAAAATCTGTAGACCCACAGGGATTCGAACCCCAACTAGCGGCACCAAAAACCGATGTGCTACCGTTACACCATGGGTCTGTCCATGATTATTATGTTAAAATTGAAAAGAAAAAATTGTAGACCCACAGGGATTCGAACCCCAACTAGCGGCACCAAAAACCGATGTGCTACCGTTACACCATGGGTCTGACTAAATTTTATTTCAATTTTTGCAACTTTTCTCTTAACTAGGTTAGATAAAAATGCCTCAACAATTGCTTATCGAGGCATAAGACTTTTGTAGACCCACAGGGATTCGAACCCCAACTAGCGGCACCAAAAACCGATGTGCTACCGTTACACCATGGGTCTATGTCTTAATTGCTGTGCAAATATAGAAAGGTTTTTTAATTCACCAAAACTAATTTTACAAGTTTTTAGCTAAAACAGACGTTTTATGTGATAAGCTATTGAAAATGAATTTTAAAAAATGATTAAATTTTTTACATTTTTTTTATCAAAGCTTCATACGGATGATTTCGTTCTTGAATTTACGTTTCAAATCTTGCCCACAATCAAAAATCATTTGCTCATTTGATGGAAATGGAGCTGGTCTTCTACCAATCATATTTATATAATCTCGATCCAAAGAACGTCGATCACCTTTGTAAGTTCCGTAAGAATCTCTAAAAATAAACTGACTTGCTAAATTTTTAGAATCGATGGCTTGCTCTTTTTGATTATCGATCAAATAATATTTTGCCGTAATTGCAGCTTCCTTGATGCGTTGTACTTCTTCAAAACGACTTTTTACTGTAATATAACGATCTACCATCACGGGTTTTCCGTCTTTATCTTTTACCACTACTCCATTTTGCACCAATTCTTCTTTACCATCAACAATTTTTTTCTCAAAATTATGCACCTCAATTTTTTCTCGTTCAGGTGAAACATTTATCGTCTCAAAACTTAATTGAATTACATAATCATAAGAACTATTTAATTTTCCCGTGTAAAATTCAGTCCAATTAGAATCCAATCCATACGAATTAAAATCTAACAAATCTTTCTCTAATAGTTTAGGAATAACAACTTCTGTGTTGTTCACCAATTGTACCAAAACTTTATACATTCCGTTTGTACGAGCCGTATTCATCAAACTACGAGTATCTTTATAATTTGAATAAACACTTTCTAAAACTTGAAACTTTTGATAAGCCGTTTGTGCATTCAGTTTTCCTCCTTGATTTAGAAAAGATTTTCCTTCATCGTACAAAAATTGCGCATACTTTTCTTGAATCGTTTTATAAGCTACTGAATAATCTTTTGTTTTGAAATTATACGTTTTCCCGCTAATCGATCTTCCATCAATTCCAGCAATCGTTTTTTGTCTTTCTTGCAAACGATTAATAATTTGATACGCTTCCTGATATTTAGAAGGATTAGTCAACGTTTCGATTTGTTTCAATCTATTTTCATCTTCTTGCTGTCCTTTGTTATAAGCTTCAAAAATTAATGGAACATATTTGATTCCATTTTTCTCCGATGGATTTTTGAAATAAGCTTGCGTAGATTGTTCAAAAGCTTGCTGAAAATTACCAGAAACCAATGCTGAATTCGCCGATTTGTACGAATTACAATTTGTAAAGAATAGTAAAGAGAGCGTTAAGGCAAGTAATTTTATTTTCATATTATCAAGGTAAGTTTTTTGTTTTTTAAAAGTAAAAAGAAAGCCAATATAAATTGGCTTTTGGTTGATATTTTTTATTCTTCAAAAATAATTGAGTTGTCTCCCAAAGATTTTAATCTTACTAAAGATTCAACTCTGATATTTTCATTCAATAAGCGATCGCGTCCTTCTTGAAATGATTTCTCAATTATAAAGCCCATTCCCAAAAGGTTTGCGCCAGATTGTTTAATCAAATTTTCAACACCCAACGCTGCATTTCCATTCGCTAAAAAATCATCAATAAAAATAACATGATCATTTTCATTCAAAAATTGACTACTTACGCAAACATCGTACGTTCGGTCTTTCGTGAATGAATACACTTGCGACGCATAAAAATCTGTCATTGTTTTAGGCTTTGCTTTCTTCACAAAAACAACAGGCAAATTCAATTCTAATCCAACCATAATCGCTGGAGCAATGCCGCTTGCTTCGATTGTAATGATTTTATTAATGTTTAAATCCGAAAATCGCTGGACAAATTCCGACGCAATTGCTTTCATCAGAACAGGATCCATTTGGTGGTTGATAAAACTATCAACTTTTAGAATTCCACCATCGAAACTTTTTCCATCCTTCAGAATTCTTTCTTTTAAAAGTTCCATTTAATATTTAGTTTTTTAAAGTTTACATAGAAAAAAAGCCAGCACATTGGCTGGCTTTGATATATTTTTCAGCTTATTCCCACTCGATAGTTGCTGGTGGTTTTGAGCTGATATCGTAAGCTACACGGTTAATTCCTTTTACCTCATTGATAATTCTATTCGAAACTAATTCTAAGAATTCGTAAGGTAATTTTGACCACGTTGCTGTCATAAAATCGATCGTATTTGCAGAACGAACAACCGCCGTATATTCGTACGTACGCTCGTCTCCCATTACTCCAACAGATTTTACAGGTAATAAAACCACGAAAGCTTGAGAAACTTCGTCGTATAAATTATGTGCATAAAGCTCGTCAATAAAAATTTGATCTGCTTCTTGTAAAATACGTACTTTTTCTTCGTCTACTTCACCTAAAACACGGATTCCTAAACCTGGTCCTGGGAAAGGATGGCGGTAAACTAATTCACGAGGAATACCTAATTCTACTCCAACTTTACGTACTTCATCTTTGAATAATTCGCGTAATGGTTCTAATAATTGAAGTTTCATATCTTCTGGTAATCCACCAACATTGTGGTGAGATTTAATAGTTGCAGAAGGTCCTTTTACAGATTGCGATTCGATTACATCAGGATAAATAGTTCCTTGCGCTAAGAATGCTGCATCTTCAAATTTATTTGATTCTTCATCAAAAACAGCCACGAAATCTTTACCAATTGATTTACGTTTTGCTTCTGGTTCATCGATACCTTTCAAGTTTGTTAAGAAACGTTCTGAAGCATCTACCATTTTGATGTTCATGTTGAAGTGCTTTCCGTAATTTTCCATTACTTTTTTCCCTTCATCTTTTCTCAATAAACCAGTATCAACAAAAATACACGTTAATTGATCGCCAATTGCACGATGAATTAAAACCGCTGCAACAGAAGAATCAACACCTCCTGAAAGTCCTAAAATCACTTTTTTATCACCAACTACTTCTTTTATACGAGCAATTTCTGTTTCGATAAAATCTTTTAAAACCCAATTCTTTTCAGCCTGACAAATATTGAAAACAAAGTTTTCTAACATTGTTGAACCATATTCTGAATGTGTAACTTCTGGGTGAAATTGTACCGCAAAAATCTTTTTATCTTCGTTTGCGATTGCCGCAATATCTATATTTGATTTTCCTGAAATTGTAAATCCTATTGGCGCTGTCATCACTTCATCGAAGTGACTCATCCAAACTGTAGATTGTTCTGGAACTCCTGCGAATAAACTGTTTTGAGCTAAAACTGTTAATTCAGATTTTCCATATTCTCCTTTTTCTCCTTTCTTAACTTCTCCACCTAATAAATGCGAAATCAATTGCATTCCATAGCAAATTCCTAAAACAGGAACGCCCATTTCGAATAATTCTTTTTCTACCAAAGCGGCTTCATCTCCAAAAACTGAAGAAGGTCCTCCTGATAAAATAATTCCTTTTGGATTGTGTTTTTTGATTTCTTCGATCGAAGTGTTGTAGGGAATAATTTCTGTATAAACTCCAAATTCTCGAATTCGGCGCGCGATTAATTGATTGTATTGCGAGCCAAAATCTAAAATAATAATTCCTTGCGTCATTGTGTTTGTCTTTGTGCAAAATTAAGTGAAATTCGGCGCAATCACAATTTTATTCACGTCATTTTTCATTCTTTTAGGTAGATTTTTATAGTTTTCCAAGAACTTAATATTTTCATAACTTTAAAACCGATTAATCGAAATAATTTTACCTTGAAAAAACAATTCATCATGAAAAAAATTATATTTACTGCCTTAACAACCTTTATGCTTACAAACATGGCAAATGCTCAAAAAATTATTGCTCATCGTGGTTATTGGGACACCGAAAACAACGCAAAAAATTCGATTAAATCATTAAAATCTGCACAAGAAATTGGTGCTTATGGTTCTGAATTTGATGTATTAATTAGTGCTGATGATGTTTTGATGGTGAATCATGATGATCATTACCAAGGTCATACAATCGAAACTACAAATTCTTCTCTTTTAAAAACGTTGAAATTGGCTAACAACGAAAACATGCCAACTTTAGAAGAATATTTTGAACAAGGAAAAAAGAATAAGAATGTCAAATTAATTTTCGAATTAAAACCTCACTCATCAAAAGAAAATGAAGATCGTGCAGTAAAAAAAGCGATTGAAATCATCAAAAAACATAAAGTAGAAAAACAAGTTGAAATCATTTCATTTAGTAAAAATATTTGTGATGAATTTAAGAAATTAGCACCAAAATTTCACGTTTCTTATTTAGCCGGAGATTTGTCTCCTCAAGAAGTAAAAGAGAGAAATTGGAATGGAATTGATTATCATTACAGCATTTTTCAGAAAAATCCTACTTGGGTGAAAGAAGCGAAAAACTTGGGATTATTGGTTAATGTTTGGACAGTTAACGACCCAAAAGTGATGCAAGAAATGATCGATATGAAAGCTGATTATATTACAACTGACAAACCTTTGATTTTAAAAGAAATTTTGACTAAATAAATTAGTATATTTAGCGGAATAAGAAATCATTTTATGCCTCAACTTAATTCATTCGAAATCTATTCATTTACAACATTGAACCAAATTCATAAAGAGTATATTTTTAAAATTTGGAACAACGAATATCCTATTAATTTGGCTTTTGAGAGTTTACAGGACACCGAAAATTATTTGAATAGTTTGATTGAAGCGAAACATTTTTTTGCTGTAGATGAAAACAATCAAATGCGAGCTTGGGCGGTTATTTTTGAAAGAGATTATGAAAAATGGTTTGCAATAATTGTGGATAGCGAGTTGCATCAAATTGGTTTGGGACGTAAAATTCTTAATCGATTAAAAACATTTTCGACAGAACTAAATGGTTGGGTAATCGACCATGAAAAAGATACAAAAGCGAATGGAGAGCCTTATTGTTCTCCGTTGGCTTTTTACATGAAAAATGATTTCAATTTACTTCCTGAAATTCGTTTGGAATTAGAGAAAATTTCTGCGGTTAAAATTAATTGGAGAGAGTAATAAAACAAAAAAGAGAAGCTTATTAACTTCTCTTTTCTATTTTATTCTCCTAAAACCTTTTCCAAATCAGTGCTTCCTTGTATATTTCGCATTTGTCGCTCTATATGACTAGCGCGTCTACTGATAAAAGACGAAGGCGGATTCACATTATATTTTCGTGGCAATGGCAAAGCTGCTGCAATTCGAGCCGCTTCATTTTTGGTTAAATCTTTAGCTGGTTTATTAAAATAATATTCTGAAGCTGCTTCAACTCCAAAAACACCAATTCCCATTTCTGAAGTGTTCAAATACATTTCTAAAATACGTTGTTTGCCCCAAATTTTTTCGATCATAAACGTAAAATAAACTTCCAATCCTTTTCTCAACCAAGAACGACCTTGCCACAAAAACACATTTTTCGCTACTTGTTGAGAAATCGTAGAACCTCCACGAAGTTTTTTCCCTTCTTTATTTTTTTCGATCGCTTCTTGTATTCCATCCATATCAAATCCATTGTGTACAGGAAACTTTTGATCTTCGGAACCAATTACAGCCAATTTTATATTTCGTCCCATTTCTTCATAGGAAATATAATCGCGCTTAAATTTTCCTTGTTCAAAACCTTGCTGAACTTGCGTAATCGTGAACGGCGGATTAATCCACTTTAACACAACAATGTATACAAGATGAGCTACAAAAAGATAAATTACAACCTTACGAATAAATTTAAACATTTTATTTCTTTAAATTATGAAAGCAAAGTTATACGATTTATTGAATTTTGAAAATAAAAAAAGCTCCAAAAATGGAGCTTATATTTCTATTCTTTATTTTTTCTCAACTTTCGTTGAACCAGATGTGGGAGCTAATTTTTCTTTTGCAACATCTTTCACGTTTTTTAACTCAGCGTTTACAGGCTCAATCAATGATTTTGTAGGACTTTCATTTCCTCTGTGACACATTACACATGTTACAACATTGATCATTTCAGGATTTTTTGCATTTTCCCAATTGAAATTTTTCGCGTTAATATCACGTGTCATTACAATCATATGACGTGCAAATTCCTTTTCTTTTTTTGCATCACTTGCAAAATCCATCTTTTTCGTATCTGGATTTTCGGCGTGGCAAAAATTACATTTCACTCCTAAAGCAGCGTTGTATCCGCGCATCAAACCTTTCAAACTATCTTCCGAAATGTTTTGTGGTAACACTTTTAGATTTTTCCATTCTGAACTTGAAATTGCTTTTCCTGTGTCAATTTGACGAGAAGTCGTAAACGAAAAAATACTAAACATCAACGCTACAACTACCAAAGAAACCATTATTCTATTTGTTTTCATTTGTAATAATTTTGTTTATAAAAGGTAAAACAAATCTTAAACTGAATAAACCCTTCAGAAAAATTTGGAATAATTTTAAATAAAACCTTTAATGAATTAAAAATAAATCAATTAAAATCTCCAAACTAGTAAACGCGAAATTTTATTCCCTTGTTGCATATTTACAATTCGGTAATCTCTTACTTTTTCACGTTTCAAAATACCTTCCAAAATTCGAACATTTTCTTTCTTAGAAACCAATGTTGTAAACCATTTTACTTGATGTTTATAATCCGCACTTTCTTTTATCATTTTCGTGATAAACAGACGCTCTCCTCCTCTACACCAAAGCTCAGAATTATTCCCACCAAAGTTTTGAATTGGTTTTTGATCAGATTTTTGACCTAAGTTTTTCAGTTTACGCATTGTTTGCTCCATCACTTCTTGATTCGATCTAAAAAATGGAGGATTACAAATTGTAATATCAAATTTTTCGCCTTGTTTGATGATTTTTTTGAAAATATTGTTTGGATTAAATTGCATTCTAATCTCAACTTTGTTACGTAATCGAGCATTTTTCTTGACAATTTCTTCCGCATTTTTGAAAGAAGCATAATCCAACTCTGCGCCAACAAAGTTCCAGTCGTATTCGTAATTTCCAATAATCGGATAAATACAATTCGCTCCAACACCAACATCCAAGACTTTTACATCTTTTCCACGCGGAATTACACCATCAAAACTTTCACCCAAAATATCGGCAACATAATGAATATAATCGGCGCGACCAGGAATTGGTGGACACAAATTATCTTTTGGCAATTCCCAATAATCAATATCATAATATGTTTTCAACAACGCTTTATTCAACGCTTTTACAGCTTCTCTATCCGAGAAATTAATCGTTGGTTCGTTCTCTTTATTGGGTTTGATATATTTGGAAAGTGGGGAATAAATCGCACACAATTTTTCGAAATTATAAGGCGCTAAATGACGATTGCGCGAATGTAATTTTTTTAATTTACTCTTCTTTTCGGGAGTATTCATACAAAAATATTTATGCAAAAATAAGACAACCTTTGCAGTTTTCTGCAAAGGTTGTTTTTGAATTCGTTTATTTTAATTGTTTTTGTAGCGTTTCGATTTGTTTCAAAAGATGATGAATCACTTCTAAACCTTCTATATTAACGCCCAAATTATAATGAAATTCAATAAATCGTTCGATTAATTTCAAATCATTTTCTTCGATAAAATATTCTTGGTTACGCTCGTGCAAAACAACCAAATCATTTTTATACAAATCAATCACAAATTGAGGTTCAATCTGATGATATTTACTAAACTGAATAACAGATATCGTTACATTTTTCATGGTTTTAAGCTTTTTTAAGTGAACGTAATTTCTCGAATAATTCTTTCTCTTCTGCTGATAAATTAGTTGGAGTTTTTACAGAAAATGTCACATACAAATCTCCAAATTGATCATCTTTCTTATAAATTGGCAAACCTTTTCCTTTCAATTTTACCTTTTTATTATTTTCCGTTCCTTCTTTTATCGGAACTTTTACTTTTCCAGAAAGCGTATCAACCATTGCTTCTCCACCCAAAATTGCATCGTATAAATCGACTACAATAGTAGTAGATAAATCTGCTCCATTCACTTCAAACGAGGTATTATTTTCGATATGAAACGTGATATACAAATCTCCATTGGGTCCATTGTTATAACCTTTTCCTCCGTGACCTTTTATCTTAATCGTTTGTCCATCTTCTACTCCAGCCGGAATTGTAATTCGAATATTTTTACCATTCACCGCAAAAGTTTGTTTGTGCGAAGTCAATGTATCTGTCAAATTTAGTGTCAAACTGGCATTTACATCTTGCCCTTTATAACCTGTTGATCTACTTCTACCTTCACGTCCAAACATCGAACTGAAAAAATCTGAATAGCCATCGAAATCACCAAAACCTTCAGCTCCATCAAAATCGCTATTACTATATTGATATTGTTGCTGTTGTTGCTGACGAGCTTTTTCATATTCTTCACCATGTTGCCAATTTTCTCCATATTTATCGTATTTTTTACGTTTTTCTGGATCGCTCAACACTTCGTTTGCTTCATTTAATTCTTTAAATTTCTGTGCAGCTTCATCGTTATTTGGATTAAGATCGGGATGATACTTACGTGCCAATTTCCGATAAGCTTTTTTTATCTCATCTTGTGATGCGGTCTTTTGCAGACCTAATGTTGTATAATAATCTATAAAAGCCATAGTAATAATAAGTTTGTGTGGTAATTTAATCAAAATCAGTTCCAATTTTTTCAAAACTGACAATACGACTTATTCTTTTTTATCTATTTTAAACCTTTTAATATTTTATCCGAAAAAGATAAATTTATTATGATTAATTCATAAATTTTCAAAAATAATTTGGATATATTCAAAAAAATCAATTATTTTTCATTTATAAAAGAAAGTTATGAATAGAAAAAATTTTTCGAAAAATATATTAATTGGATCGGCGGTTGGTGACGCATTAGGAGTTCCAGTTGAGTTTAAAAGTAGGCAATATTTACAACAAAATCCTGTCACAGATATGATGGGTTATGGAACATACAATATGCCTCCTGGCACTTTTTCTGACGATAATTCGATGATGTTTTGCTTGGCTGAATCGTTGTGTAATGGTTATAATGTGAATGATATTGCAGAAAAATTTCAGATGTGGATGCACGAAGGTTATTGGACGGCTGACGGAGAAGTCTTTGATGTTGGAATTTCTACACGAAAAGCAATAAATCGTTTACGAGTTGTAAAAAATCCAATTGAGGCTGGTTCTACATCCGAATCTGATAATGGAAATGGATCGTTAATGCGTATTCTTCCTTTAGCAATTTTCACGAAAGATTTATCGATTGATGAACGCTGTGAAATCGTCAAAGAAGTTTCTTCTATCACGCATGCGCACAATCGTTCTGTTTTGGCGTGTATTTATTATATTGAATTTGCGTTGAACGTTTTAGATGCCGAAAATCTAGAAGAAGCTTATCTGAACACAAATTTTTGGTTAAAATTATTCTTAGAAGAAAATGAAATTTATAAAAATGAATTTACATATTTCGAACGAATTTTAAGTGGAAAACTAATTGATTTAAAAGAAGATGAAATTAAATCAACTGGTTATGTCATGGATAGTTTAGAAGCTTCTATTTGGTGTTTGCTACATACAAGTTCGTATAAAGATTGTGTTTTGAAAGCGGTGAATTTAGGACATGATACCGATACAATTGCTTGTATTGCTGGTGGAATTGCAGGGATTTATTATGATGCAGAAACAATTCCGACCAATTGGATTGAGCAATTAGCGCGAGTGAATGATATTTTACATTTAGCAGAACAATTGGAAGAAAAATATGAATTTTAGAAAGCTTGAACTATTCTAAATTCACCAAAAACATTTTCGTAAATTTGCAAAATGGAAAGTCAAAAAAATAATCCATTACACGGAAAACGTTTAGACGATATTATCGAAGAATTAGTAATTTATTACGGCGGTTGGGAAGGTTTGGGAAATCAAATTAACATCAGATGTTTTAATGATAATCCAAGTTTGAAATCATCGTTGAAATTTCTTCGAAAAACAGATTGGGCACGTGCAAAAGTAGAAGAATTGTACATTAAGAAAATTGCAAAATAATGAGTGCAACTATTCTTGAAGAAAAGATTTTTATTGATTCTGAGCTCTTAACCAATATCGAAGAAGAAAGTCAGGTTATTATACATTGTTGTATGGCGGCAGATGAATATGCAAATGCTGCACGTATTTGGCCTTCTACTTTTATTATTGATAATCAATCAGGAAAACGTTGTCAATTGGTTTTTGCGGACGGAATTACAATGTATCCAAATTGGACGTATATCGAAGAAGGTTCGTCTCTTCATTTCACTTTAATTTTTAATGGTTTGCCAAAAAGTTGTCAATCATTTGATTTAGTCGAAATTATTCCGCAAGCTGGAGGATTTGAATATCGAAAAATAAATCGAAATAAAAGCGATGTTTATCACGTCGAATTTTCAGAATAAATTAAAAAAAATGCGTTTCATTTGAAACGCATTTTTTAATAATATAAACTGTATTTTTTATTGAATTACTCCAATATCATTTCGATAATATTCGTAATCAAAATGTACTTTTTTGATGTTTTCGTAAGCAGTTTCACGTGCTTCTTCTAATGTATTTCCTAATCCAACTATGTTGATTACGCGTCCACCAGAAGTAACAATTTGTTCACCTGATAATTTTGCACCAGCAATAAAATTAGGACAAGTTACATTTTCTAAACCACGAATCTCAAAACCTTTGTCGTAATTTCCTGGATATCCTCCCGAAACCATCACCACACAACACGCATGTTGATTTTTGAAAGTCAAGTCAAAATCTTCTCCTTTAATTGCTTTATTTACAACCTCAGCCAAATCATTTTCTAACAAAGGTAAAGTTGTTTGCGTTTCTGGATCGCCCATTCTTAGGTTATATTCCAACAAATAAACACCTTTTGTTGTAATCATCAATCCAAAGAAAATAACACCAGCAAACTCTGATCTTTCCTTAATTAAACCACATTTTGTTGGCTCCATAATTTCTTCTTCGAACATTTTGAAATGCTCTTCCGTAAACAATGGATTTGGAGCGATAACGCCCATTCCACCAGTATTAAGACCAGTTTCTCCTTCACCAATTTTCTTGTGATCTTTTGCCGAAACAAATGGAACGATTTTTTTCCCGTTAAAGAAAGACAAAATAGAGGCTTCAAAACCTTCTAAATATTCTTCAATAACCACTTCGTTTCCTGCATCACCAAAGGTTTTATCTTCCATGATATCCAAAACAGCTTGTTTTGCTTCTTCAAAATCTTGGCAGATAATAACTCCTTTTCCAGCCGCTAAACCAGAGGCTTTCACTACAATTGGATAATCTTGTGTTTTCAAATAATCAATCGCCAACATTGGTCCTTGAAAATTTTTATATTTTGCTGTTTTCACACCATATTTATCCATAAAATCCTTCGCAAAAGCTTTAGAAGCTTCTAATTGCGCAGCTGCTTTATGAGGTCCAAAAACATTTAAATTCTCTTTCTGAAAAATATCAACGATACCTTCTGCTAATTCAGCTTCTGGTCCAACAAAAGTTAAATCGATTTGATTTTCTTTCGCGAAATTTTTCATTTCTTCAATCGAAGAAACTGAAACGTTTGTTCCGATTTGAGCTGTTCCTGCATTTCCTGGAATAAAAAACAATTCTAAATCTTGTCCTTTTTGCTTGAAATCTTCAGCAAACTTCCATCCTATTGCATGTTCACGACCACCTGAACCGATTACTAAGATGCGAGTTGCGGTTTGCGATTCGCGGTTTGCGCTATTATTTTGTTCCATTGTTTTTCTTTGTTAAATAGTTTTGAAAATTTTTATTCATTCTACAATAATGATCAATTAATTCTAAAGCTTCATTTAATTCTGACTCTGTTATATAATTCAACTCAAAAGCTATTATTAATTGAGCTTCAACCTCAAAATCAGAACCTTTTGAAATAGATAGAAAATTAATCATTTGCTGATTTGAATTTCTTCCAGAACCTTCTGCGATATTTGAAAGAATTGAAACAACTGCTCTTTTTATTTGAACAGTTAATCCATACTTTTCTGATTCTGGAAATTTATTAGAAAGATTATAAACCAGTCTTAAAATTTCCAAACTTTTTTGCCATATGTCTAAATTTCTATAACTTCTCATTTACACTAAGTTAATCTTAAATTCCAACATCGCAAAACGAATATCGCATATCGAATTTTAGTGCATAAAATGTCTCATTCCTGTGAAAACCATCGGAATTTCGCGTTCATTACAAGCATCGATAGACTCTTGATCTTTGATTGATCCTCCTGGTTGAATAATTGCTTTAATTCCATTTTCTGCTGCAAAATCAGCTACATCACGGAAAGGGAAAAATGCATCTGAAGCTAAAACTAAATCATCTTCCACTTTTTCTTTTGCACGTGCAATCGCTTGTTGAGCCGCCCAAATACGATTCGTTTGACCTCCACCGATTCCGTAAGCTTGACCATTTGTCGCTACAACAATCGCGTTAGATTTTACCCATTTTACAATTTTTTGAGCAAAAACTAAATCAGTCATTTGACGATCTGTTGGTTGAGCTTCTGTTACAACTTTAAGATCTGTTGAAAACTGATTATCTGTAGACTGAACAATTAATCCTCCATCAACTTTTACGTAAGTTACTTTATCCGACACAGGATTCTTCACTTTGATGATACGTAAATTTTTCTTTTGTTTAAAAATTTCTAACGCTTCTTCTGTAAATGAAGGTGCAATTACAATTTCTAAGAAAATTTTATTTAATTCAACCGCAGTTTTTCCATCAACTTCTCTATTGAAAGCGATGATTCCACCGAAAATTGACATTGGATCACATTCATACGCTTTTTCATAAGCTTCTAAAACATTCTCTCCAATTGCCACTCCACAAGGCGTTGAATGTTTCACTGCACAACAAGTTGTTTCCTCAAATTCTGAAACCACTTTATAAGCCAAATCCATATCACGAATATTGTTGAAAGAAAGTTCTTTTCCTTGTAAATATTCGAAATCTTTCATTGCGCCATTTTTCGTTTTATCAACATAATAAGCTGCTTTTTGATGTGGATTTTCTCCATAACGTAAATCCATCACTTTCTCGTAAGAAGACTCTAAAAAATGAGGAAAATCTTCTCCTAAAATGTAAGTAGAAATCGCCGCATCATAAGCAGAAGTTAAGTTGAATACTTTACCAGCACATAATTTACGCGTTTCGATAGAAGTTGAACCATTCTCACGAATTTCATTCATCACTACTTCATAATCATTCACATCCGTTACAACTGTTACATCATAAAAATTCTTTGCAGAAGAACGTAACATTGATGGACCACCGATATCAATAAATTCAATCATTTCCGCTTCAGAAAGACCTGTATTCATCTTTTCGAAGAAAGGATAAAGATTTACAATAACGATATCAATTGGGTTAATTCCATGTTCCGCAATTGTTGCCATATGATTTTCGTCCGAACGACGCGCCATAATACCACCATGAATTGCAGGATGTAAAGATTTTACGCGACCATCTAAAATCTCAGGAAAACCAGTTACATCTTTTACTTCTGTAACTTCGATTCCGTTGTCTTGTAAATGTTTGAATGTTCCTCCAGTTGATAAGATTTTGTAATCTTGTTCAACCAAGAATTTTGCAAATTCTAACAAGTTCGACTTGTCCGAAACACTTATTAGCGCTTGTTTTTGCATTGTGTTTAGTTTTTAAAGTTTATTGTTTGTTTACTATTTTATTGGAAATGAAAAACCTCAATGTACACAACATTGAGGCATTCTATATTTTATGCTTCGCTGATTTGCTTGATTGCCTTAATGTAGATTTCACTTTCTACCTCAGCAACTTTACGCTGTAAATCTGCTACTTCATCACCTTCTTCAATTTCAAAAATTCCTTGACAAATAATTTGTCCTTCGTCTACACCAGCCGTTACAAAATGTACAGTTGCTCCTGATGTTTTTTCACCAGCTTCTAAAACTGCTTTGTGAACTTTCGCGCCATACATTCCTTTTCCACCAAATTTTGGTAATAATGCAGGATGAATATTAATCATTTTCGAGCCCCATTTCGAGGTAAATTCTGGAGATAATATGGTTAAAAAACCTGCCAAAACAATAAGGTCGATTTCTTCTCCTTCTAAATTATGTTCAGCATCTTCCGAAAAAGTTTTTCGGTCTAAGACATACGTTCGGATATCTTTATCCAACGATCGTTCTATTGCATAACAATCTCGGTCTGCCATTACCATCGAAATCTCGACATTTGGTAACGTTCCGTCTTCAACTGCATCAATAATATTTTGAAGATTTGTTCCGCCACCGGAAACAAATACAGCTATTTTCATGTTTGTTTGTAAGTAATCTTGTTTGTTTTACAAAGATAAGATTTTAGTTGATGCAAGTCGAAAAATATAACGTGGATTTAATCTATTTATTAATGATTTATTCACAATTAAAAACAAGAAAGGCTATCTCAAATTGAAATAGCCTTTTGAAAATATTTTTTAGTGCCCTTGAGTTCCGTCAACTCCATGTGCGTGTCCGTGAGATAATTCTTCCTCAGTTGCTGGACGAACATTAAGAATTTCAACTTCAAATTCTAATGTTTTTCCTGCCATTGGAGGATTCAAATCTGCAATTACAGCCTCTTCTGTCACTTCTACAACTGAAGCACGGAATTGATTTCCTGCATCATCAGTCAAAGGTAAAATTGCTCCAACTGGTGGCAATCCAGATTCTTTGAACATATCTAAAGGTAATTGAGCAACAGCTTCTTCTACTCTTTCACCGTATCCTTCTGCTGGAGTAATTACGAATGATTTTTTATCACCAATTGTTAATTCTTTTAATTCTTCTTCAAATTTTGGAATCATCATTCCAGCTCCAAATAAAAAAGTTAATGGCTCTTCTGTATTTGATTGTTCTACAAATACTTTTTCACCATTCGCTTCGATGGTATGTAATGAGTAGTTTACTGAAACTACATTATTGTTTTCTATTGACATAAATTGTAAATTATGGATGCTTTTAAAAAGCGTTCATTTTTAATACTTATCTTTTAACAACAACTATTCCTTTCGAATAATTTGACCAATTTTGTCAGTTATTTAGATTTTTGAACTGACAATTTTTATTTAATCTATAAAAAGTAATGCTTTTTTGATGTCTTCATAACCAATTTCACCATTGAAATAATCATAAATTGGTTTTAAAACTTTATTCTCTTCAAATTCGATTTCACTATACGCTAATCGAACTTTATCAATAATTTTATCAGAAGGTTTAAATTTTGAATAATCCAAATCAGGCTCACTTTCTTTGATTTTACCAATATGATCGACAATTGCTGAAGTAGTTAAACCTCTTTTCTCTGCGATTTGATCTAAAGACAAACCTTCTTTCACATATTCTAATGTAATTTCGTAAGTCGATTTCTTTTGTCCTTTTTCTTTGGTTTTATTCTTTTCGATATTTTTTGCAATTTGTTTTTTATCCAAAGTTCCACCAGAATATCGGATAAAAGCAGCCCAAGAGTTTTGCAATTCTTTTTCATCTAGAAACTCATCCATTTCATTCGATAAAACCTGAAAACGTCTATCAGCCTTCATTGCAAGTGAATCAATTTCTAAAGCTGTTTGATTCAATCCGTGTAACATCAACGAATTTAAATCTCGTAAACGTGAAAGTGCAACATACCCTTGTCCTTTTTCGAACGCTTTTGATAAATCAATAAACGCAGAATCTAACGTCATTCCTTGTGATTTATGAATCGTAATCGCCCAAGCCAAACGCAACGGAACTTGTGTAAATGAAGCCAATGCTTTTCCGCTTTCGTCCTCTATTGCCCACGTTTCTGGTTTTGCAATGTAAAATTCTCCATCTAATGTTTTGATAATTGGCTCGTCTTTTTCAGTATACCCCGAAACATTTCCAAGCGTTCCGTTTACAAAACCAACTTCGAAATTGTTACGAACAAACATCACTTTCGCTCCTATCTTCAATTCTAAAACTTGTTCTGCTAAAACAGATTTTTTAAGAACCTCAACCAAAGCTGGATTTCCCGCAACTTTTGCTTCAAATGTTTTGGAAGATGAATCAATATTAATCAATTGACCTTTATTAATTCGGTCCACATCCATATTATGTGTATACAAACGAGTTTGTGAATCTATTTCATCTGGAAAATATTCGATTCGAGTTTCTAATAAATCAACTGTTTTTTGCGAAATATTCCCCGAACGAATTTCATTCAAAATATCATTCAATGCATTATTTGTTTGACGATATTGCTCTGTCAAATAACAAATATGCACTTTTGCTTGAACCCAAGCATCGGACATAAAACAGAATTTATCTTTCGATTCTTCCCACTCTTCACCAATCGGCGGTAACTGGAAAAAATCACCCGAAAAAATTACTTGAACACCTCCAAAAGGTTCATCGTTTTGTTTGAAAAACTTCAAAACATAATCAACCGCATCCAACTGATTTCGGTGCAGCATCGAGATTTCATCAATAATTAAGACTTTTACTTTGTCCATTTTATCTCGGAAATATTTCTTGTCGCGAAGCGAAGCCAAATATCGATCAGAAACATAATCTTTTATTCCAATTCCAGCCCAAGAATGTATCGTTTGACCATTCATGTGCGTCGCAGCAATTCCCGTAGAAGCCGTTATAGCAACAGGAACGCCATGTTGTTTAAGATATTGAATGTATTGATTTAACACATAAGTTTTTCCGGCACCCGCAGAACCTGTTAAAAATACATTTCGACCAGATTTTAGAATTGCCAAAGCCTTTGATTGTTGCATAACTTATGAGTGAATTTGGAGTTTTTTGAATGAAATGCAAAGATACGAAGATTGAATGAGGTGAGGAAATGCTTAATAAATTAAAAAAAAGAAAATGAATTAACTTTAAAAGCTATTGTATTTTAATTAAGCTTTTTTATTTAAGAAAAAAACTACAAAATTTTATAACAAGGATCAATCTTAATCAAAAACAAATAATCCCAAAAAATAAAAAAACCGGATAAGAAATCTTATCCGGCTTTTTTAAACTATTTAATCTACTATTTCAATATAATTTTGTCAGCACCTTCTTGAATTTCTCCAATCAACGCACTTCCATCAATAATATTCAATACTTTTTCAGCATCAGTTTGGTCAACGATGACAACCATTCCAACACCCATATTAAATGTTCCAAACATTTCGTTTTCTGCAATTCCTCCGCGTTTAGCTAATTCTTGCATCACTGTTGGTACATTTATTTTTGCTTTTTCTATTACAGCAGTTAATCCGTCATTTATAATACGAGGAACATTCTCGATTAATCCACCTCCTGTAATATGAGCAATTCCAGACATTTCGATTCCAGCATCTTTGATTTTGAAAATATCATTTTGATATAATTTTGTTGGAACTAATAATGTTTCGAACAAAGGTTTACCTTCAAATTCTTCGTTAAAATCTGGGAAAACTTTACGAACCAAAGAGAATCCATTCGAATGGAAACCACTTGATGGTAACGCAATAATTACTTGTCCAGCTTTTATTTTAGAACCATCGATAATTTCATCTCGTTCTACTACTCCAACACAAAATCCAGCAACATCATAATCACCAACTTGGTACATTCCTGGCATTTCTGCTGTTTCTCCACCAATTAATGCTGTTCCAGTTTCTTTACACGCTTGTGCAATTCCACCTACAATTTCTGCTGCGATATCAGAATCTAATTTTCCACAAGCTAAATAATCTAAGAAAAATAATGGTTTTGCTCCATGACACAAAATATCATTTGCACACATCGCGAAACAATCAATCCCAACTGTATCGTAAACTTTAGAATCTAAAGCCACACGTAGTTTAGTTCCTACACCATCGGTTCCTGATACCAAAACAGGATTTTTGTAACCTCCTAATTGGTAAAATGCACCAAAACTTCCAATTCCATTCAACACGTTTGAATTGTGTGTTGCTGCAACTGCATCTTTAATTTTCGATACCGTTTGATAACCTTCTTCCTTATCTACTCCGGCTTGTTTATATGTATTGCTCATTTTAATTATGATTTAGTTTTTCGAAATACGAGATTCGAAATTCGTATAACTTATTAATCTATATGCAAAGGTTTTACCTCTTTACATTCTTCATTAGAATAATTTACGGGATATTTTTCTGTAAAACATCCAAAACAATGTTCTTTACTTCCTAATAAATCAATCAGATTATCAACTGTTAAGAAATCTAACGAATCGACATTCAAATAATCTTCAACCTCTTTAATTGACTTATTTCCTGAAATTAAATCTGCTTTAGAAGGCATATCAATTCCTAAATAACAAGGTGCAATAATTGGAGGCGAAGCAGAACGGAAATGAATTTCTTTTGCTCCTGCTTCTTTTAAGATTTTGATTAAAAGTTTCGAAGTTGTTCCACGTACAATCGAATCATCTAAAACAACCAAACGTTTTCCTTTGATTTTATTTTTGATGGGATTCAATTTTAAGTTGACCACACGTTCACGCATTTCTTGTGAAGGAACGATAAACGAACGCGACATATAACGATTCTTAATCAAAATTGGTTCGTAAGGAATACCCGAAGCTTCTGAATAACCAATTGCAGACGGGATCCCAGAATCTGGAACACCAATTACAATATCGGCAGCAACAGGAGATTGTTCGTATAATTTTCGACCAGATTCTACACGTAAATCGTAGATTTCATTTCCTTCGATATTCGAGTCAGGACGTGCAAAATAAATGTACTCAAAAGCACAAATATTACGCTGCGTTGGTTGATTTAATGAATAAGATTTCAAACCTTGTTCATTTACAACAATCAATTCACCTGGCTCTACATCACGGATAAATTCAGCTCCGACAGCGTCTAATGCACATGTTTCTGAACAGAAAACATAGGCATCGTCCAATTTTCCTAAACATAAAGGACGAATACCATTTGGATCGCGAAAAGCTGCCATTTGATTATTCGCTAATAACAAAACCGAATAAGCTCCTTTTACCTTTTCTGTACCTTTCTGTATAGCTTCTACAATATCTAAATGCGAATATTTTTGAATAGAACGTAATAAAACCTCCGTATCCGAAGTTGCTAAAAATGGTAAACCTTCTGCTTCTAATTCAGCTCTTAATGCTTCAACTTCAATTAAATTTCCGTTATGAGCAATAGAGAAATGAGGTTTTCCATAAATATTGTACGTGTAAAGTGGCTGAATGTTACGACGACTTCCACCTCCAGCAGTTGTGTAGCGTGTATGTCCAATCGCAGCATTTCCTTGGTATTCTTCAATCTCGGCTTCCATTGTTTTGAAAACGTCTAATACCAATCCTGTTTTTTTCACCGTTTTAATGTTTCCATCTTTCAAGAAAGAAACACCACACGCTTCCTGTCCACGGTGTTGAAGCGCAAATAAACCAAACTGTGCAATAGAATATGTGTTGATATTATTTGGCGAATAAACCCCAAAAACACCACATTCTTCGTTTACACTATCCACAGTATCGGCTGCATATTTTTTTAATAAATTTCTTTCGTAGAAATTCGTTAAATATTCAGCTTTTAATTGGCTTTTATGTAATTTTTTATCAATCATTATAGAATGAAAAAAATGTTTATTTTAAAACTTCTGTCAAACGATTATATACTTCGTGATAAGCTTCAGAAACATCACCTAAATCACGACGGAAACGGTCTTTATCTAATTTTTTACCTGTTTCAACATCCCATAAACGACATGTATCTGGAGAAATTTCGTCAGCTAAAATGATATTACCATCAACATCTTTACCAAACTCAATTTTGAAATCAGCTAAAATTAAACCAGCTTTTAAGAACAATTCTTTCAACGCTTCGTTAATTACTTCTGTTTGTGTGTACATTTCATCTAACTCATCGTACGTTGCAGCACCTAATAAAACTGCATGATGATCGTTGATTAATGGATCTCCTAATTCATCTTTTTTGTAACAGATATCAAAGATTGTAACTGGAGATTTCGCTCCTTCTTCTAATCCTAAACGTTGAGCCATAGACCCAGCAACATAATTGCGCACAACCATTTCAATTGGAATAATTGATACTTTTTTTACCAATTGCTCACGATCATTCAACTGCTCGATGAAGTGAGTTTTCACTCCTTTTTCAATCAAATAGTTGAAAATTAAAGTCGAAATTTTGTTGTTCATTTCTCCTTTATCCTCAACAGTTCCACGCTTTTGTGCATTAAATGCAGTCGCGTCATCTTTGTAATACACAATTACTTTGTCTGCTTCCTCTGTTGAGTAAACTTGTTTTGCTTTCCCTTCGTAAATGAAGTCTTTTTTTGTTAAGCTCATCGTTGTTTGTTTTTTTCGAAGCTCGATTTTCGAAATTCGAAGTTAAAATTCATCTAACTTCTAGTTTCTAGTTTCTAACTTCATTACATCGTTTTTTTTGTTTTGTTTGAAATGAAAAAGTCCACTTCGTGTTTGTTGTTTGTTTTGAAAATTAACTTGTTCAAGGTTAACTTTCGAGATTAATTTCGATTGGTTCAGGATCGAAATTGGTATTAGTTTGTTGTTTGTTTCTTTTTTAGAAATTCGAAATGCGAGATTCGAAATTCGTTATTTTATTTCCAATTGTCATTCTGAATGAAGCTTTAGCGTAATGAAGAATCTTTTTTAGATTCCTCGATAAGCTCGGAATGACAAGTTTTTATTTAATTTTTAGAAGTTAAATTTTCTCAAATCTAACATCTAATATCTCATATCTATAAACTACCCTCTAAAATACTCCACCGCATTTTTGAAGATATTCATATATCCATTTCCTGGAATGTTCTTGAATAATCCTTCTTCGTAACGCTCTGGATGTCCCATTCGTCCATAAACTTTTCCACAAGGCGATACAATTCCTTCTACCGCAAACGTAGATCCATTTGGATTATAAGGCATTTTCCCAGCTAATTTCCCATCCAAATCAACAAACTGAGTGGCAATTTGTCCTTTATCAATTAACTTTTCTAATTCAACCTCATTTGCTACGAAACGACCTTCTCCATGCGAAAACGGAATCCAATATTCTTGTCCTTCCATTCCTTTTAACCAAGGTGAATGCGATTTATTCACTCTCACTTTCGCTAATTGTGTAATGTGACGACCAATTTCGTTGAACGTTAATGTTGGTGTATCTTCTTCTAAATCTTGAATACGTCCATAAGGCAATAATCCAGATTTAATCAAGGCTTGGAAACCATTACAGATTCCTAAAACTAGTCCATCACGCTCCAATAAATTGTGAATTGCATTTTTGATTTTCTCATTACGTAAAACCGTTGCAATAAATTTACCTGATCCATCTGGCTCATCAGCAGCTGAAAAACCGCCTGGTACAAAGAAAATATTGGCTTGATTGATTTCATTTACAAAAGCATCTACCGATTCTTCAACATCTTGTTGTGTTAAATTACGGAAAGGCAAAGTCGAAACGATTGCTCCTTCTCTACGGAACGCTTTTGCTGAATCATATTCTGAATTTGTTCCTGGAAAAATTGGAATGAAAACTTTCGGATTCTCCACTTTATGATCTGCGAATGCAAAACAAATTTGTTCAGCTTTCAAATCTTTTTCCTCTACAACTGTTTCAGAAGTTGATTTATATGGAAACAATGAATTGAATGTTTTTTTCCATTGTTGTTTCAATTCAATCAAATTGATTTCTTCTCCATTAAAGTTGAATGAAGTTGAATCATTCGTCTGACCTAAAACATGGTAATTTTGAGCAATTTCAGCAGGAATATTTAATTCTTCTGAATGTTCAATCACAATCGAAGCTGGATAATATTTTGCTACATCTAAATCAGTTTTGATTTCAAATCCGATTTCATTACCAAAAGCCATATTCGCTACAGTTTCTGCAATTCCACCAAATTTAACCGTCATCATTGATTTTACATCAGCATTAATTGTTCCGATAAAATCAAAAATAGATTTTGCATTTGCTTCGTCGATTAAATAATCTTCTGTTAATGTTGGAATAAAAACTGAAAGTTTAGAATTCTTTTCAACTAAAGTTCCTTGTACAATTTTTTCAGCCAAAGAAGGCGCAACTGCAAAAGAAATTAACGTTGGCGGAACATCAATATCTTGGTAAGAACCCGACATCGAATCTTTTCCTCCAATAGCAGGAATTCCAAATTGTTTTTGTGCTTCAATCGTTCCTAATAAAGCCGCAAATGGTTTTCCCCAACGCGTAGCTTCATCACGTAATTTTTCAAAATACTCTTGAAATGTTAAACGAATGTCAGCGTAATTTCCACCAGCAGCAACAATTTTTGTCATTGAATCAATTACCGCGAAATAAGCTCCGTGATAATTTGACCAACGAGAAATTGTAGGATTATAACCAAATGAAGCGATTGAAACCGCATTTGTAAATCCGTCTGTTGGGAATTTTTGTACTGAAACATCTTCTGGCGTATCCATTGTTTGTCCACCAAAAGCATTCAAAATAGTAGAACGTCCAACGTTGTTGTCAAACATTTCTACCATACCTTTTTGTGACGCATGATTTAACTCTTGCATCATTGTAATAAACGCTTCTTTATTGAAAGCTTTATTCTCAAAAGGGTTTGTATATTCTTCGTCCGTAACTTCGATTTTAGCTTGTTTACGAACGCCGTTTGTATCTAAAAATTTACGGTCTAATTCAACAATCTTTTTTCCTTTCCAAACCAAAGTCATTGTATCATCTCCCGTTACCTCAGCAACACAAGTCGCATCAAGATTTTCTTCTTTTGCTAATGCGATAAATGTTTCCACATCTTTAGCCTCAACCGCAACAGCCATACGTTCCTGAGATTCAGAAATCGCTAATTCTGTTCCGTTTAATCCAGCATATTTCAATGGAACTAAATCTAAATCAACATTAATTCCGCGTGCAATTTCACCAATTGCAACAGAAACACCTCCCGCACCAAAGTCGTTACATTTTTTGATTAATGCTAAAACGTCTGGATTACGGAATAAACGTTGAATTTTACGTTCAACAATTGCATTTCCTTTTTGAACTTCTGCTGATAAATCGTCTAATTTTAAACCATCATGTGTTTTAGATGAACCAGAAGCTCCTCCTACTCCATCACGACCTGTTGCTCCTCCTAATAAAATAATTCGGTCACCTGCAACTGGTTCTTCACGACGAACATATTCTTTTTTTACAGCTCCAGCCACAAAACCAACTTCCATGCGTTTTGCTTTGTACCCTTCGTCATAAATTTCTTTCACAAAAGTTGTCGCTAAACCAATTTGATTTCCATAAGAACTGTATCCGTTTGCTGCTTCTTTAGAGATTTTACGTTGTGGTAATTTACCTGGTAACGTATCTTCAATTTTTTCTAAAGGATTTGCAGCTCCTGTAATACGCATCGCTTGGAAAACGTAAGAACGTCCACTCAAAGGGTCGCGTATTGCTCCACCAACACATGTCGAAGCTCCACCAAATGGTTCCACTTCTGTTGGGTGATTATGTGTTTCGTTTTTGAATTGTAATAACCATTCTTCTTCAACACCATCTACATCGATTGGAACGACAATAGAACATGCGTTAATTTCTTCAGAAACATCAATATTTTTCACAACTCCTGTACGAGAAAGATATTTTCCCATCACAGTTGCTAAATCCATCAAACGAATTGGTTTAGTTATTCCTAATTCTTGACGAACTTGTTGGTAATAATCGAATGTTTTTTGAAGTGTTTCGTTAAATTTAGAATTAAATTGAACATCTGTAATCTCCGTCTCAAAAGTTGTATGACGACAGTGATCAGACCAATAAGTATCTAAAACTTTTAACTCAGTTTCGGTTGGATTACGATTGATTGATTTGAAATAGTCTTGAATAAAAACTAAATCATCCATCTCTAACGATAATCCAAATTGGTTGTAAATGTCTTGTAGTTTATTTTCGTCAGCAGAAATAAAACCTTCAATAATTGGAACTTCTGTAGCTTCTGGATTAGCTGGAATTTCCATTTTAGAAAGATCTTTCTCGCGCGACTCAATTGGATTGATTAAGTAATCTTTTACTTTCTTTAAATCTTCCACAGACAAATCATCATTGAAAACATATAGTAAACCAGATTTTACGGTTACATTTTCAACATTCATCAACACTAAACATTGTTCCGAAGAATCATCGCGTTGATTATATTGACCTGGTAAAAATTCGGTTGCAAAATAATTTTTAGAATAAGGAATGCTTTCGTTAACTGCATCTTCTACGTATTTGAAAACAACGTCTGTCACAGGATCGACAAACACCTTATTTTGAACCTCTTGTAATTGGCTTTCTTCTATATTAAATAGATCATAAATAACAAAAACCTTGCACACAATTGTAGGTACAAGGTTTTTGAGTTCTATTGTAGTCTTCTGACTGATAACGTCAAAATTTGATTTCTTCTGAATGAAAAGTCTGTGGTTCATTGTATTGTTTGCTGTACTATTTGGTTTAATGTGTTTAAACCATTTGTATCATCTACATCAACAAACAAACTATTTTCTAACGAGAGTGGTTCAAGACTCATTTTGTAGAAAAAAAATTCATTTGTAGTGGCAATTTTTTATGGTCTGCCGTAGAGACGCTCAACCTTATTATGAGCTATACAAATGTTGTAAACTTTAAAAACTAAATCACCTTTAAAAGTGAACTGCAAAATTAAACATTTTAATTAGTAAAATCAAATCTAAATCAACAATATTTTATTTAATTTTTTGGTTAAATATTTTTCTTAAAATTTAAGCATGATTATCAATCAAATGTCCTTTTTTACAACAAAAAAAATCCTTATCAAAATTTATAAGGATTTTTCGTTTTCCGTAATTATCTTGTAATTGTCAAATCGTATTCGTTGTCTGATTCATCATATTTATATGATAATTTCATATTGAAATCTTGCATAAACTTTTTGCAAAACGTTTCTATATTTAATGAATCTGGAAAAGTAGCTTTGTTAACTGTCATAAACAAAGTTGTCCAACTTGTATTGTCTTTAAAAATTGTAGAGAATCTTTTCTCCCAATATGTTAAAAACTTTTCTTCTTTTTCATTGATTAATATCTCTTCCATTCTACCTACTTTATAAACCAATTACAAATTTACAACTATTTCTAATCAAAACCATTTTTTCACGAATTATTAACGTTTTCAGTTTCTATCTTTCATTCAAGAATCGCAAACTTAAGATTCGCTTAAGATTCATTTTACCATGATAATAATCTATTAAATTTCAAGACATTTGAACAATAATTCAAAAACAAAATGTTTACAAATAATTTAAAAGGACGTTACAGTATTTTACTATTTTTCAGTTCGTTATTTATTCTAATTTCATTTATTCTACGAATAATTTTTGCTATTTGGGTACAAAGTGATTTCGATTGGAATATCAGCTCGTTATTACACACTATTTTTTACGGATTAATTTACGACATTAGCGTTGTAAGCTGTTTCACGTTATTCTTATCATTTTATTTTATGATATTACCCAACAAATTCGTCAATTCTTTATTTGATCGAATTTTCGTGTATTTTGTTTACACATTGTATTTGGTAATCATTTACTTTACATTTTTTGCCGAAGTTACATTTTGGGACGAATTCAAAAGTCGATTCAATTTTATTGCGGTCGATTATTTAATTTATACATACGAAGTTGTCAAAAACATTCAAGAATCATATCCTTTACCTGTTTTAATTGGTGGAATTGTGTTGATTACTGGCTTGACAATTTTCGCAACAAAAAAAGGTTATTTCTTCTACAATACATTTCATAACAAACCAAAAACAAGTCAAAAAGTTGGCGTTTTTGTGTTCAATTTATTACTTGCGGTTAGCTCATTATTCCTTTTAAACAACGATAGCAGTTCAACTTCTGAAAACCGATACAACAATGAAATTTCAAAAGCTGGAATCTTTTCTTTCTTTTCAGCTTTCCGAAATAATCACTTAAAATACGACGAACATTATAAATCTATTCCGATTGAAGATGCTTTTGCAGTGATGAAATCTGAATTGAAAGATTCGAAAACTGTTTTCGATCAACAATTCAAAAATCCAATACGAAGAACAATTTTAGCGAGTAATCCGTCACAAGCAGAGCAAAAACCAAACGTAATTTTTGTGTTGATGGAAAGTATGAGTGCTTCATTTTTGCAAGAGCAATTCAACGGAAAATCAATCACTCCAAATCTTAATGATATTGCAAATAACAGCATCTATTTTTCGAATATGTATGCCAACGGAACGCGTACTGTACGTGGAATGGAAGCTGTTACATTATCAATTCCTCCTACTCCTGGAAACAGTATTGTGAAGCGTGTTGATAATCAAAATTTATATACTATTTCGAATGTTTTCAAAGCAAAAGGATACCACAATATGTTTTTTTATGGTGGCGATGGATATTTTGACAATATGAATGCGTTTTATGGTGGAAATGGTTTTGACATTTACGATCGCGGTCGTGGCAGCGTTTTGAGTGATAAAATCAATACCAATCGATACAATATTAATGATGATGAAGTTACTTTTGAGAATGCTTGGGGAATTGCCGATGATGATATTTACAGAAAAGTGATCAAAGTTGCCGATGAAAAATACAAAACAAAACAACCATTTTTTGCTTTTGTCATGTCAACTTCTAACCACAAACCTTATACGTACGAAGATGGAAAAATTGATATTCCGTCTGGAACTGGTCGTCCTGGAGCTGTAAAATATGCCGATTATGCAATTGGAGATTTAATTGCAAAAGCCAAAACAAAACCTTGGTTCAGTAATACCGTTTTTGTTTTTATTGCCGATCACTGTGCAAGTAGCGCGGGCAAAGATGCAATTGATGTAAAAAATCATCACATTCCGGCATTTATCTATAATTTAAAATCGCACGCCAACGAAAATGTCACAAAAGAAGTTTCTCAAATTGATATTTTCCCTACGTTATTTTCGTTGTTCAATTGGAAATATACATCTCAATTTTATGGAAAAGATATTTTTGATCCGCAATACAAATCACGTTCTTTTGTTGGTACGTATATTAAATTAGGAATGAAAAAAGGTGAAGATGTTTCGATTTTATCTGATCAAAAGAAAATCAATCAATACAAATGGATTGACAAAAATTTAATTGATACAAAGGTTGATCCTATTTTCGAGCGTTCTATCATATCTAATTATCAAACAGCCGATTATTTATTTAGCAATCATTTATTAAATGAAAAATAAAATCATTTTTATCATCAATCCTATTGCTGGAAAGGGAAAAGGACGAATGATTGAAACTGAAATTCAACACTATTTTAGTCAAAAAAATGTTGATTTCGAAACATTTTTAACTGAAAGTATTGGTCACGCAACTGAAATTACAAATCAAGTTCTGACCAAAAATCCTAATATAATCGTAGCTTGTGGCGGCGACGGAACGATAAACGAAGTCGCTCAAGCCTTGGTTGGCAGCAATGTTGCTTTGGGGATTATTCCGATTGGCTCTGGAAATGGATTAGCAGCGAATTTACATATTCCTAAAACCACAGAAAAAGCTTTTGAAACGATTTTGAATGCAAAAATCAATAAAATTGATGCAGGAAAAATCAACGAAAATTACTTTTTTAGCAATATGGGATTGGGAATTGATGCAGATGTGATTAACAATTATGCGCAAACCAAAACCAGAAACTTTTTGGGATATGTAACTGCCAGTACAAAAGCCATTTTCAACTTTCAACCAAAAAAATTTAGCATCGAATTAGATGATCAACATACATTCGATGATGATTTTTATTTTGTGTTCTGCTCTAACTCTAACGAAGCGGGTTACGGCATCTCATTTTCACCCAATGCAAAATTAAATGATGGAAAATTAGACTTTCTTGCAGTAAAAAAGCTTAATTTTATAAAACAAATTCAGTTTTCGGCTTGTGTTTTAGGAAAACGAATTGAAAAAATGAAGCAAGCAAAAGTATTGCAAATCAATTCAGTAAAATTCAATTCCAAACAACCTAAAACTATTGCACAAGTTGATGGTGAAGCCGTTATTTTTAACCAAAATTCTATTGAAGTTTCGATTGTCCCGAATGCTTTAAATGTTATTGTTCCGAATTAGAAAATGAACAAACCAAAAGTTTTAATTGTTGAAGATGAATTGGGAATTGCCAATTTTATGCTTCAAGGTTTAGAAGAAGAAAATTTATCGCCAACGCACTGTTTAAGTGGCGAAGATGCTTTAGTGAAAATAAACAACGAGAAATTTGATGTTATTTTGTTAGATTGGATGATTTTAAATATTTCTGGATTAGAAGTTTGTAAAGCAATCCGAAATTCTGAAAATATGAACCAAAAAACACCCATTATTTTCATTACAGCGAAAGATACAGTTCAAGATACGATTGAAGGTTTGAATGCTGGTGCAAATGACTACATCAAAAAACCATTTGATTTTAATGAATTGGTAGCACGAATTAACGTTTATCTTCGTCAAAATGAATCAAATAATCTTTTGAATTTCGGAAATATTTCAATCAATCCAGAAACGCACCAAACTTTTTTAGACAATAATTTAATTGAATTAACACTAAAGGAATTTCAACTTTTAGCTTACCTATTCAAGAATAAAAACCGAATTTGTACACGCAAAGAAATCATTGAAAACGTTTGGGACATTCACTTTGAATACGATACAAGTGTGATTGATGTTTTTATTAATGCGATTCGTAAAAAATTAAATCTAAAAAAAGACGATCCGCGCTTACATACTATTCGTGGCGTAGGTTATATAACAAACGATGTTTAAAAAATTATCTGTAAAAAATAGAATAGCAACCTTTTACAGCATTTTATTTTCTGCTGTTTTACTCATTATTTTTGGGTTAATTTTCTTTGTTGTAAATAGGGGAATTAACAAAACAATGTACGAAACGTTAGAAGAAGAAATTAACAGCCACGTTGATTATGTTTTACACGAACCAACATTAGAAAACTTTGTTCAACCGCGCGAATGGGAAGAAGTTGAACATACAGACATTGCACTGAATCCTGTTTTTATCTCAATTTATGATAAAAATTTCAAGCTGATTGAGAGTTCTCCAAACATGGTGCAAAATCAATTGGATTGGAACAATGAAGAACCAGAAAATAAGCCATTTTACGCCGAATATAATTCAATTCAGTTATTAATTTCTCAAGCAAAATTGATTCATCACGGCGAAGTTGTGGGATATTTGGTCGTCGGCGTTTCGACAAAACACAATCAATTGGCGCTAGATTATTTGAAAACTGCCTTACTTATTATCTTTCCTATTTCGGTTTTATTGACGTTTCTTTTAGCTCGTTTTATTGCTGCTAAATCGATTAAACCTGTTTTCAATGTGATTCATACAGCACAGTCTATCACAGAAAATAATCTTTCAGAACGCATTCAATTACCTAAAAATAAAGATGAATTATTTCAACTTTCAGCGACAATAAATTCATTGTTAGATCGATTAGAGTTTCAAATATTAAAAGCTAAACAGTTTTCGGCTGACGCTTCACACGAACTTCGAACACCATTAGCGATTATAAAAGGAACATTGGAAATTTTGATTCGACGCGAACGTACGCCTGAACAATACAATGAAAAAATAGATTACACATTGAAACAAGTGAATCGTTTGGATCGTTTGGTGGAACAATTTTTATTGCTTTCTCGTGTCGAAAATAATAGTTTGGAGTTAAAAACTTCTTTATTTGAACTAAAATCCGAAGTTTTAAAATCAATTGAACGTTTTGATGTTTTGTTACAAGAAAAACAAATTTCTGTTGATACGGAACAACTTCAAGCTTATGAAATTGATAATTACCAAGAATTTTTTGAGATTATTATAGATAATATTTTGTCAAATGCCATAAAATATTCGAACTTAAAAGGTCAAATCACAATTCTTTCTAACATCGAAAATGATTGCTATGAATTGATTTTTGAAGACAATGGAATTGGAATGAATCAAGAAGATTTAAAATTTGTTCAAGAACGATTTTTCCGAATTAAAAATGATTCAACACTCCATATTTCTGGTTCTGGATTAGGATTAAATATTGCAACACAATTAGCTAAAATGTCTGATATTAAAATGCGAATTGAGAGTTCTCAAAATATTGGGACTAAAATTATTTTAACGTTGAATATAGAAAATTTTTAAGTAACTTCAATTCATCTAAAATATCAAAATGAGTCAACACGAATATACAAACGGAGAAATCACTATAATCTGGAAGCCTGAATTATGTCAACATGTAGGTATTTGCGTAAAACTACTTCCAAATGTATATAATCCGAAAGAAAAACCTTGGCTAAAGCCAAAAAATGCAAGTAGTGACGAACTTATCAAACAAGTTCATCAATGTCCTTCAGGTGCGTTGAGTATAAAGTAGTAAAATAAATATTTTAGCATTTTATGTTTCTATGTAGCTAATCTTTAACTTCCCTCTGATTTCTTATTCATTAAATAAAGTTCGTATATTCGCAAAATCAAAATTTAAGTAAGACACAATGTAAAAAATAATTTCTTTCAGACAAATCAGAACAACAACCTCAAAACGGTTGCTGTATTGTTTCACTTCTAAAGAAAGGAATTATGCTTACTTTACAAAATATTTCATATCTACATCCAAACAAGAATATACTGTTTAGCGACATTAATTTAACAGTACAAAATCAAGAAAAAATTGCTTTAATTGGTAACAACGGAGTAGGAAAATCTACTTTATTGAAAATTATCGCTAAAAAATATCAACCATCAAATGGTCTAATAAACATTGAAACTGAACCTTATTATGTTCCACAAATTTTCGGACAATTCAATCAGTTGACGATCGCTCAAGTACTGAAAATCGAAGATAAATTAAGTGCTTTGAACGAAATCTTAAACGGAAACACAAGTGAAGATAATTTCAATTCACTCGATGATGATTGGACAATCGAAGACCGTTGCAATGAAGCATTAAGTTATTGGCAACTCAACGATTTGGACTTGAATCAAAAAATGGAAACTCTAAGTGGTGGACAAAAAACAAAAGTTTTTTTAGCTGGAATTTCCATTCATCAGCCCGAATTAATTTTATTGGATGAACCTAGCAATCATCTCGATAATGTAAGTCGTCAACTTTTATATGATCTAGTTCTCGATACAAAAAGCACGTTAATCATCGTAAGCCACGACAGAAAACTTCTAAACCTTCTAAATAGTGTTTATGAGTTAAGTAAAAACGGGATTAAAGTTTATGGTGGAAATTACGACTTTTATAAAGCTCAAAAACAGATTGAAAACAATGCCTTGAATCAAGATATTCAAAGCAAAGAAAAAGCATTGCGGAAAGCCAAAGAGAAAGAACGAGATACTTTAGAACGACAACAAAAATTGGATAATCGTGGAAAAAGTAAACAAGAAAAATCAGGTGTTGCTCGAATAATGATGAACACTTTGCGAAATAATGCCGAAAATAGTACATCAAAATTAAAAGGTGTTCATGCAGAAAAAATTAATGGAATTTCTCAAGATTTACAAACGCTTCGCTCCTCTTTATCTCCTTTAGATAAAATGAAATTTGGTTTTGATCATTCAGACTTACATAAAGGAAAAGTTTTATTTACCGCAACTAACGTTAACTTTAGTTATAACGATAAACTGATTTGGAAAAACAACTTAAATTTTGAGATTACAAGTCGCGAACGCATTGCATTAAAAGGAAAAAACGGTTCAGGGAAAACCACGTTGATAAAGCTTATTTTAGGTAAGATAAAACCGCAAAAAGGAACAATTTATCGAGCAGAAAATAAATCCATTTACATTGACCAAGATTATTCGTTACTTAATAATAAACTAAAAGTTTATGAGCAAGCACAACAATTCAATACCTCAGCATTACAAGAACATGAAATCAAGATTCGTTTAAACCGATTTTTATTTTCAAAAGACGACTGAGAGAAACCTTGCTTAATGTTGAGTGGTGGTGAAAGAATGCGTTTATTACTTTGTTGTTTAACAATAAACAGTAAAGCTCCTGACATTATTATTTTGGACGAACCTACCAATAATTTGGATATTCAGAACATTGAAATTTTGACAAAAGCTATAAACGAATATCAAGGAACGCTAATCGTTGTATCACACGACGAAGCATTTTTGGAACAAATAAAAATAGAACGGACGATTGATTTATAAAAAACATAGTAAATAATCAAATTCCTTTCAATGGATTCAAAAGTTACTCAATCCCACATTCGATATATTTTTGGAATTCTTGAAAAAGTTTGAAGAAGAAAAAAATAATGAGTTTATAAAAGCTATATGCATAAAATAATACCTTCATTGTTCACAAGTAATAAGAATGCATTCAATTTTAATCATAGACGATAAAACAAAAATCAGAACACTCCTAGCTCGAATTAGAAGGTTTTGAAATACATCAAGCAGAAAATTTAAAATCAGGGATAAAAAAAATTAAAACACTTACTCCTGAAGTTATTTTATGTGATGTAAAATTACCTGATGGTAATGGTGTTGAGTTTGCAAAAGAAGTCAAAGAACAAATTTTAATTGTAATGGAAGCTTAACGAGCAGAAACTCCATAGCCCAACTTTGTAGAAAATATAGTATAAGTCAATCTCAATTTTATAAGTGGAATAAAGAATTTTTAGAAGCAGGTAAAAAGCGATTATCGGGTGATATAACTCGAGAAAAAACGTAAAACATTTCTGTTGCTATCTGCAAACTTCTTTCTGCATACACTTTTGATTGCTCTGCTGTATGGTCTGAAACTTTAGGATCTTCAAATGTTATCGGTATTCTTTTTTCAGCTCCTGCAATAAACGGACAATCTCCATCTGCTTGCGAACAAGTCATAATAGCTGCGAATGTTCTAGGATTGAATGGATGATCATATTTCTTTGAAAAGCCTATAATTGGAAGTGTATTTTCATCAAACTTAATGGAATAAATCGGATTTGTACTTTCTTCAATTTTGAAAATAGTAAAACCTTGATTCCTTAATGTTTCCACTACTTTCGGGAATAGCGCCGTTTCTTCTGTTCCACCTGAATAACAATATACATTTTGTATGTTGTAAAACGAAGCAGAAACCTGTGCCCAAACTTGTGAAAAATGACTTCGACGTGAATTGTGTGTACAAATAAAGTTGAGATTTACAGCTTGATTATCATTTATTTTCTGTTGAATATAATCTACCAAAGGCTGCAAAACAGCCTTTCTGTCGGTAGATATTCGATCAAAATTTTGAAACTTGATTATGTTTTCTTTTAGTATTGAATACATTGTTTAGTTAGAATTTTAACAACATCCTGAATTTGGTGTGCAACAAGACGATTGAATCTCTGATAATTTCACTTTTGGTTTTTGATTTGGAATACCACATGCATCCTCTGCTAAACAAGCTGTTTGTTTGTTTTTTAAGACAAAGTTTTTACCATTGAATTCTAAATCATATTTCCCAATTGTTTCAGCTTGATACTCTACCTCTATTTCACTGTTCTCGATTCCCAACTGTTTTTCAGAAAGCTCGATGATATGAAGCAATTTATTTGGTTTTAAGCGATGTTCATAATCGTCGGCATTCCATAGTTGGAAATTCACAGCTTTCTCGTTTCGTATTGTTCCTCCACAATCAATAAAATTTTTAGTAATTTGCCCTACTTCTGTTACATGGAAATGTTCTGGTACAAATGTTCCATCTTCTAATTGAAATTCAACATTGTCTAAATTTGGCAATATTTCTTTAATTTGTTCAAGTGTCATATGAATTGAATTTTAAATTTATTTTCTTTTTTATTCATCGTAATATTACGATGTATATAGATTAAAAAAAAATGCCTTTAACAGCATTGTTTAACTTTCACCTCTTGATTAAAGAAAGTGACTAATTCGTTTTGTATCTCATTCCATACTTTTTCTTCAATACAATAACAAACAGACTTTCCTTCTATAGAACCTTGTATAATTCCTATATTTTTTAATTCTTTTAAATGCTGAGAAATAGTTGCTTGTGCTAAGCCCAATTCATCTACCAAATCGTTACAAATACACGCTTTTTGATTGATAATATGTTGTAAAATAGCAATACGAGCCGGATGTCCCAAAACCTTAAACAGCACGGCTAATCTATTTTGTTCTTCTGTAAACATCTCTGTTTTAGTAATTCCCATTTCTCTTTTTATTACATCGCAATATTACGATTTTAAATTTAAAATGTAAAACTTCCTTTCTCTTTTTATTCTTATTATTTTTCAAATGAATTCATATGACCTTCGAGAAATCTTGATGCAAATTAAAGTATTGTAAAAAGTAGATATAAGTATTGAGAATTAAATTTTCAGAAATTAAATTTTAATTTATTGGTTAATATTTTCTACGATAAGACTCTTCTATTTTTCTATTTAATAATAATTCTTCCATAAGGCTTCCTTCTTTTCATAAGATGAATATTAAATAAATAATTTCTGTAAAAGACACAAGTACAATTATTTAACACACCTATGACCACACGCATAAGTCTTGTTACGCTATCCTATGTAAATTAGAAAATCAAAATTATATAAACAGAACTATAATGGATAATTTATTAAATGAACCTGGTCTTCAATTGACTATCTTGTTTTTCTTTATTCCTGTATTTTTTGCTTTGATTCTTATTTTAATTAAAATCAATAGCATTATATCAAATGTGTTAAGAAAAAAAGAATTAAAAAAAATCTATGAAGATTTAAAGAATCTTCAACCAGGAGAAGTGGCTGCTCTTGAAAAACGAAAGATAGAACTTGAGTTTAAACTAATAGGAAACGAACTTTCATTAAATAATTCTGTTGAAGATCCACGTGGATTAGTAGATCAAACAAATGAAATACATGATATTCGTTTTTTACAAACCAAACGAAAAGAAAGAAAAAATATAGTTATTCCTAACAACGAAAAAAAACTTATACTTTGGTTCTTAGGATGTGGTATTTTATGGCTTATTATAGGAACAACCGTAGGAGAGTATTTGGGAATAAAATTTGTCGCACCTGATGCTGATCATGTTAGTTGGTTAAGCTTTGGTCGATTAAGACCCGTACATACGAATATTGTTTTCTGGGGTTGGGCATCTGTTGCTATGGTCGGTTTTTCGTATTATGTTATTCCAAGAGTAGGTAATACAAAAATCTTTAGCTTAAAAATAGCTTATACTTCACTAATTTTAATGAATTCAGCTGTTTTATTAGGAAGTATTTGTTTAATGGTTGGGATAAATAATAGCGGTGGAGAATACAGAGAATATGTTTGGCCAGTTATGCTTCTTTTTGCAATAGGAATTATTATCAGTATTTATAATCATATCCAAACAATATCATCAAGAAAAACAGAAGAAATTTATGTCTCGAATTGGTATATAGTATCTGCAATGATGTTTGTTGTTGTCATATTACTTGTTGCTTATCTTCCGTTTTGGCAAGATGGATTAGGTGAAACCATTACACAAGGTTATTTTATGCATCAAGGTGTTGGTATGTGGTTCATGTTTTTTAATCTTGGATTAATGTATTTTTTCCTTCCACAAGAACTTAATAGCCCAGTGTACTCATATAGTCTAAGTATACTTGCTTTTTGGACTCAAATCTTATTTTACACTCTAATTGGAACTCATCACTTTATATTTAGTGCTATTCCATGGTGGATGCAAACTATTGCAATTGTAGCGAGCGTAGGTATGATAATACCTGTAGCTGCAGGAAGCATTAATTTTATGATGACTATTCGAGGTTCTTGGTACAGATTAAAATTAAGTTATGTACTACCATTTTATGTCGTTTCAATTATTTTCTATTTCACTGGTTCAATGCAAGGAACTGTAGAAGCATTTCGGGTAACTAATCTTGTTTGGCATTTTACCGACTTCACTGTTGCTCATTCTCATTTAACTATGTATGGTATTATCACATTTATGTTATGGTCATTTACTTATACACTTGTACCGAGACTTACTTCTCATGAACCACCAAGTATTACTGTTGGTTTACATTTTTGGTTTGCATTAATAGGTTTACTTGTTTATACTGTTTCGTTGATGATAGGATCTACAGAAAAAGGAATTTTATGGATGGATAAAAAACCGTTTCTTGAAGGTATAATTTTAATGATGCCCTATTGGTTATGGAGGGCTATAGGAGGTACAATGATGTGGATATCTCATTTTATTTTCGCTTATAACTTTTATAGAATGTTAAAACCAAAAAAGGAAATAAAAATACCGCAATCACCAGCTGAACTTTTAGATATTATTAATATAGAAAAAACAACATTATAATGGATTTTTTTAATAATCATAAAAAGCTTTTTCTTTCCGCATTGGCATTTTTTCTTTTTCTAACATTGATTATTTGTATTCTACCTGCACTTAATAATCAGAAAATAAATCGTCCTTTGCCAGGAAGTAATGTCTCTACAGAAGAGGAAGTTCGTGGTAAGCAAATTTATATAAGAGAAGGTTGTGTAGCTTGTCATACACAACAGATCAGAAATGTAGATATGGATCAGGTTTTTGGAGAAAGACCAAGTATTGCTGCAGATTATGCACGAAATAAACGTATTAGCTTTTTTCAGAATACAGCAACACTAATGGGAACAGAGAGAACAGGACCTGATTTAACTAATATTGGTCGTAAGCAACCAAGTTTAGAATGGCAATATTCACATTTATATAATCCAAGATCTGTTGTACCAGAATCTGTAATGCCTTCTTATAAATGGTTATTTAATGTAAAAGATTATTTGGACGAAGGAGAGATAGAAGTAAATGTTCCAGATGAATTTAGAATAGGAATTAAAGGAAAAATTGTTCCTTCAAGAGAAGCAAAAGATTTAGTAGCTTATCTCTTCAGTCTACAACAAGTAAAACTTACAGAAGATGTTGAGCCTGTGAAATTTTTATATAAAAAAGAAAAAAAATCTGAAGGAAATTCAACCGATTCAAATCTTCCTGACGGAGAAGCACTATTTGGAACAAACTGTGCAACTTGTCATCAAACAAATGGAGAAGGTTTACCTGGAGCATTTCCACCATTAAAAGGAAGCCCAATTGTTTTAGGAGAAAATTTAGAACTTTATATTACGATTATCATGAAAGGTTACGATCCAAGACCAGAATATGCTTCTATGCCAGCTGTAGGAGAAAATGCACATTTTACACCAGAAGATGTTACTGCAATTATAAATTATGAGAAAGCAAGCTGGGGAAATAATGGAAAAAAAGTAACAGTAGAAGAAGTGAAAGCTATCATGGACAAAATTAAATAAAATAAAATGAAACAGACAAAATATAAAACAATATTATTGTTAGGTTTATATAGCTATGCAAAAGCATGTGATGCCTGTAAACTTCAACAACCAAAAATTACGCAAGATTTTACACATGGAACTGGTCCCGAATCAAATTGGAATTGGTTCATTGTGATCTTGATTACTATAATTACATTATATACATTATTTTATTCGTTTAAATTTCTTATTAAACCTGGCGAAAAAGATAAAAAACATATCAAAAATATTGTTTTAAAATTTTAATAAAAAAGGGATTATGTCAGAAAAAAATATAACTGTGTACTTGTACATTGACAAAGAAGAAAAACCTATTGCAGAATTGGTTCCACCAGTTACGTTCAAGTTAGATACAACTAAATTGACGGATGGAGAACATTTATTAAAAATAGTAAGCAAGTTTGACCAAAAAGAAGGGTTAAAAATTATTCGTTTTACCGTTTCTAATGGGCCAATACTTCATATAGAAGGGCTTTCTGATAATGAAAAAGTGAATGGAGTATTGCCATTAATGATTAATGCTTATGATACAGGAAAAAACCAAAGTTTTATTATAAAAGGAAGCGAAAATCCACGAACAATACCAATTTGGGTTTGGGTTTTTATTATAATATTTATGGCTTGGGCAGCTTTTTATATCATTGAAAATTTTAGTCTTTAGCAATTAAAATTACTTTACCACCTCTTATTTCAAGTTCTCCTTTTTTTTCTAAGAGTTTAATTGTTCGTATGACAGTTTCCACTCTCAATCCTGTTAAATCCCCCAGCTGTTGACGAGATAAATCAATTAAATATTCTGGTTCATTATTTTGGTTATGACTACGCAAATAATCGAATAGTTTTACCAATCTTCTTTCTGGATTTTGCGACGATATTTCGGGGGCCATAATTGACTTATAGTACAAACGACGTGCTAAACTCTTGTTAACTTCTAAAGATACTTCTGGACGCGAATGCAATAGTTTGTAGAATGATACTTTAGAAATTTGTATTATTTTTCCATTCGTCACCGCTATCGCATTAGCAGGGTATGGCTCATCAATAAATAAAGGAGGTTCTCCAAAACTTTGACCTTTAATAAAAAAATTCTGTATAAATTCTTTACCTTCTTCAGAAAAATTATTCATTTTAACTTTACCTTCTATTATTTGATAATAATAAATAGGAAAATGTCCAATTTCAAAAATAATTTCTCCTCTTTTTAGATTTCTAATTTCTCCTCCAAATTGGATTAATAAATCTTGATTAATCATAGCATAAATTAAATAATCAATATACCCAAAAGTACTTATTTATAAAATATTTTTAACTCTATTTTTTAATTCAGGTAACACATTTTCTTTGAACCATGGGTTTTTATTCATCCAAATAAAATTTCGTGGTGACGGATGAGGCAAAGGAAAATAATCAGGCAAATAATCGTTAAAATTTAAAATGTTTTCAGTAATATTTTTGTTCATTTTATTCTTCAAATAATATTTTTGGGAATACTGACCAATTAATAAAATCAGCTGTATTTCTTTCATTTCATCTAATAAACTAGTATGCCATAGAGGTGCACATTCTTTTCTTGGAGGTAAATCTCCAGATTTCCCTTTTCCCGGATAACAAAATCCTATGGGTAATAATGCAAAAAGTTCGGGATTATAAAATTGATCTACTGTTACATTTAACCATTTACGCAATTCATTTCCGCTTGCATCGTTCCAAGGTACACCTGTCTCATGAACTCTTAAACCTGGAGCTTGCCCAATAATAGCAATTTTAGACATAGGATTTGCTTGTACAATAGGATTTGCACCTAATGGCAAAAAAGGTTCGCAGACTTTACATGCACGAACTTCCTCTATTAATTTATCAAAATTATTTGTCATTTTTTAATATTAATGTATAAACAGTATAAGGATATATTTTTTTTGATAAAAGATAACTAATAAAAGTTAATACAACAATCGGGAACCATAAAACGTAAGAATTAAAAATTCCGAAAGTTAAAAATATGGCTGTAAATGGAGCATGTAAAGTCGCAGCTACTGTAAATGCTACACCCAATATTATAAAGTTCAAAACAATTACATCAGGCATAAAATATACTTTAGTTAAAACACCTACAAGCAAACCCAAGCATGCACCTGCAAAAATACTCGGAGCAAAAACACCGCCGTCACCTCCCAGTTTTAAAGTAAATCCAGTTGTAAACGGCTTTATAATTACAAGAAATAATGCAAGTAGAGCAAATTCTACAACATAATTTGTTTCTTTGGTTAACTCAGCAATAGTATGATAACCAGACCCATATAATTCGGGTAAAAAATATAAAACGATTCCCAACAATATAGAACCTATTAGTAATTGAAGTATGGGTTGGTTTTCAAATAATAAAATACGCTTTGAATAGGTGACTATTCGCGTCATGTATACACCATAAATACTTGTTGAACCACATAAAATAATGAAAAATGGTATTGCTTCATAATGCCATTCTTTTACACGCTGACTAAGATCTATCAAAGGATGAGCATTCATCAAAAATAGAATAATAGTTGAAAATGTAACACTAAGAATGTGTGTAAACCAAAAAACGTTGCTTTTTTGTTTCCCTATCGTTTCATAGGAAAAGAAGATTCCTGCCAACGGACTACAAAATAAAATAGTGACCCCGCTCGCAATTGCAGCTCCCATAAATTCTTTACGATATTTTTTGAAAATGACATCTTTTCGGGAAGCCATATCATCCAAAGTAGCTGTAGCAACAACAGTGGAAACTTCGATTCCTGTTGTTCCTCCAAAAATAACGGTAAGAAATCCATTAAAAAAATGTGAAAAAACTTTATAAGAAGGAATCTTTTTTTGAGAGCGTAGAGCTTCCAATACTTCAGTAATACCTTTATTTTTCTTTTTATTAAAAACAAACTGGCGCAAAAAATAAATCAATGTTAATCCTATAAATGGAAAAATAACAAAGAATAAATTATTTTTTTTTGCTTTATCTAAAAGTAAATACTCATATTGTTCTACTAAATTTTTAAACATTAAGGTAAGCAAACCTACAGAAACTCCGACTAAAATAGAACAAAGAACTATTCTACTCCATTTAACCCATCGATAGTTTTTTTTTGATACATGATTTTTAAAATTCATACATGTAAAAGGAGAAGCATTGCTTCTCCATATTTTAATTATTGATTATAACGATTTTGGTCCAAATTCTTCAAAGAAAATTTGTTCTTTATTGACTTGATTTATTTCTAGTTCTTCAATCATTTTTTTAATAAAAGGGCGTGGTCCACACACATAATATTCAGAATCTTTATCAAACTTCCAGTCTTCAATCTTTTTAAAGTCAATATGGCCTTTCAAAACACTTGAATCTGCAATAGACTCTTCTATATAATCGTAAAATTGATATTTACTTACATTAGGATGGTTGTTTTGAATAAGTTTTATTTTATCTGCAAATGCATGCACTTCTTTATTGCGACATGCGTGTATCCAAACGACATCATGTTGTACTTTTTCGTTTAAATCAAAAGTTTCTAACATAGACAATAAAGGAGTTTGACCGATTCCTCCACTAATAAATATCTTCTTGTTTTTCGTTTCTTGTAACACGAAGTTTCCTGTAGGAGCGCTCAATTCCAATTCGTCACCTTCAAAAATGTAATCATGTAAATAGTTACTAATCATTCCATTTACTGCGATATTCGTACCTTTTTCACGTTTCACAGAAATACGAAAGTATTCATCATTTGGAGCACAAGAAATACTATATTGACGTATTTGTTCAAGATTCATTTCAGGTAAAAATATTTTGATACTTAAATATTGTCCTGCTAAATGTTTTGGAAGAGCTTTTCCATCTTTTGGTTTTAAGTAAAACGAAGTAATTTCGGCAGATTCTTCAACCTTACTTTTCACAATAAATGTGCGCCATCCTAGCCAGTTACCAGCTTCTTCTTTTTTACTTTCATACATTTTCTGTTCATGACCAATCATCAAATTAGCCAATTGGTTATACGCTAATCTCCATGCTTCAAGCACTTCATTGGTTGCAGCATCTTGTAAAACTTCTTTAATAGAAGCCAATAAATGTGTTCCTACAATATCGTATTGTTCGGGTTGAATATTTAAACTTGTATGTTTGTGTCCAATCATATCTACAACTGGCATTAATACAACTGGATTCGCAATATTTTCAGCATAAGCCAATACAGCCATAGCCAAAGCTGTTTGCTGTTTTCCTGAATTTTGATTTCCCATGTTAAACAGGTTTTTTAATTCTGGATGGTGAGTAAACATTCGATTATAAAAATGTTTAGTTAGAGCAACACCACTTTCTCTTAATAAAGGGACAGTTGCTAAAATGATTTCTTTATGTTGATCTGTAAGCATAATAAAAATTAAAATTTGCTTGCAAAACTACTTACTCAAAAGAAACGATACTTATGAGTACAGTCATAAGTTTTAACTAAATCTCCAGATCGTAAGAAGTTTTCAAGAATTAATAATATACTAATCGTTGTTACCACACTAATATGAATAACTTCTCACTCTAACTTTCTTATCATTTGCATGGATAGAAAACCATTGATTTTTACAACCATTTCGTTTGAGCAAATCGAGTTGCCAACTTTATGGAAATAACTTAGTTAGTTGAATCATTGAGAGACTACTGTCGGCATCTTTTTAAAAGAAAGCAACTCATGTTCATATTATTACCAATCGTATTGATGAAAAAGGAAAGGCTTTAGATGATTCTTATATAGGGTTTAATGTTACATTGTATTCGGTTGTTTTTTCTGTAATTGGGTTAGCAGCTTTGTTTTTTGCTTTTAAGTTTGGGTTTCAAGCGAAAGCGAAGATTAGAAATGAGTTTTACAATGAATTGAAATAATCAACATCGCATTTTATCAGAGAATGATACTCTTTTTATGCAAAAATTCAAAAAATGGGCAAATAAAAATCCAAACGACAGTAATAATCTTTTTAGAAAAGTAGACAAAATAGAAGAAAAAATAGACGACCTCAAATTTTTGAGGTTGTCTATTTTACATAAAAGGTGTTATAGATATTTTTATTGTTTTATTCAATTGGCATACCTAAATTTTCGTAATAGATATTGTTTACACAAAAATATCCATAGGAAAATTGATACTTTTTAAGATTTTTAAAAAGATAATTTTGATTAAATATTTCAAGTTTATTTAATTTAGGTATTTCATTAGAGTTAATTTTTTTTAGACTAAAAACATATTTTTCTTTTTTACATTCATCACAATATTTTCTTCCTCCAGCAAATGTTTTATAAGAAAAACCATTTTTTTTATTGTATTCAATATGCTCTTTATTATAAATGATTAATGTATATTCATTTTTGTAAAAGATGGTATTATTATCTTTTAGTTCATTTTTTTTAATTAACTCAATAGAATCTCCCTTTTCTATGTTTATTATTTGGGCATTTATATTATCAAAATAAAATAAAAATGTTACTAATAGTAATATTCTACTTAAAGTTCCCATGTCCAATATTTTTCGTTCCATGTTGTTTCATATAAAGTTCTTTCTGTTTGTGATAAAGAATTCCAAGCTATTGTACCTTTTAACCCCATCCATACGACTGTTTTATACTCTACATCTGTATATTTATTATTATACAATTGCTTTAGAAAATTAACCATTATGTTAACATAATGAGCTCCCATTGCTTCATGTTGCCAGTTTTCTCCACCTACTGTTCTTTCTACATAATAATCAAATAAGCCAGGATAATTATGGGTATTTAAATATTGTGTAATTTTATTAACATCAATGTTTCCATTAGTTGAACCTATAGATAAAAGTTTTCTGAAAATTTCGGCATGAATCATTTCGTGCATAAAAGTGTCTGCTATAATGATTTTGGGAGTATTGTTCCAATCTACGCTTTGATTAAAAGTTATCTTAATCCAGTAGTCTTTAGGTACAGAAGTTACAGCATAATTTCCTTGAGTTGTTTCACCAATATCAAATAGGAGGTGAGCAACAGAAAATGTAGGCTCAAAGTTTTTTAAGTATTGTTTGAAATTAGAGGCTGTTTTCGCTTGATTGTAAATACCATTTATTTTTGTGTTATTTTTAAATCTCTTAGTAGGTTTTACGATGTCAGGATTTTTTAAGTCTTGTAAATATTCATTCATTACTGAAGAATTAAGATTATTACCATTGAAAAACCAATTTTCTAAATAATCCCAACTAATATTAGGGTTTTGAGTAAAGAAATCTGCTCCTAAAGCAAATAAAATTTGTAAATCCTGTGGATTTTGCATAAAGTAACTTTCCACATTTGTATTACTTAATTTATACTCTTTATACCAATCTACCCATTTAACAAACTGATATAATTCAATAGAAGAGTTGGAAGATAATAAATTAATAGCAAATTGAGTTAAATATTCTCCTTGAGAGTTATAAACATATTCTATGTATTGTTTTTTATCATCAGATAATGTCATGTATTTTTGAGATAGATCTGTATTAGTGTTTAGAAAAATAGCAAAAGCAAATTCAGAAAAACCGCCACCACCTCCTCCTGGTCCAGGTCCATCACCAGGGTTTCCAAATCCTCCACCGCCTCCGTCAGGATAAGGAAATTCGTCTACATAGCAATTCGTGTAAGTATAGTATTCATAATAAGCTCTCTCTGAACCACTCAAATCACATGATTCTCCAGGGTAATGTTTTCCTGAATTACAAGGGAAAGCTATAGTTATAGTGGTAGAAGAACAATTACTACTACCTTTATTTGATTTTTGAGGATTAGTAGGAGTTGTTATAGGTTTAGCATTTTCAAATCTATTTTCTCCTAATAAAGTACCTTTTAAAGTAAAATATTTTACAAGACCAGTAAAATCTTCGAATGAATTATTTTTAGTTTTACTGTCAGGGATAAATTTAACAATCATAGAAGATTCTTTTTCTCCTTTATTGTAAACTAAAATATCAAAACCATATTCATTGTAAAAAATGATACTATAAGAAGTAGTTCCATTTTTTTCTACGACAAATACATTCTTCTCTCCATCAAGAGAAGTTTTTTTAGCGGATTTTGAAAATTTATTTTGAATAATATTTTCATTTAAAAAAGAATTAAACTCTGGTAAACTACTCAATTTTTCAATTCGAGTAGAAGTTCGTTCTTTTACAATTAATTCTTTTTCGTTCCTATTTTGTTCGTCCACAAATAATTCTTCAGAGCATCCATAAGAAAATAGTAGAGATGTAATACATCCACTAATTAGAGTGATTTCTTTAATGTGTTTATTCATAGTAATTTAGCGTTTGTACTAAAATACAATAAATTATAAGAAAAACAAATAAATCTCACTTTACATAATCATTATTATATACCATTTTTCTAAAGTTAAGTTATTGATATTAAATGAGTACAGTTTTAAATAAATGATTTTACTTCAAAAAACACGCTGTAAAGTGCATTCTGCCGTTGAAAATGCATATCCAAATCGGACAAAAAATAGATCTTCCTACATAAAAATTAAAGATATGAATCCCTTGAGACATCTCAAGGGATTTTTTATGTAAAAAAGTGCCAAAATAAAAGTCTGTTTTTAGATGTAGAAACTCATCATATTGCATGTAACAACCTGTATTAGTGTTATATATTTTTTTTCCGAAGGAAATAATTGTGTCAGTAAATAATTTTATCAATCAAGATAAGTTTGTCAAAATTTATCCTTCGGATATGGATAAACACTGGTAAAAGGATGTTTTAATCAAGTGATTTTTTTGTCCTTTCTAAATCATGAGTGAAAATATAGATTTAAACAATTAATTTAAGAAGGGTTATACAGCGGTTGAATTACTTGTGATAAAACATATTTTTTTTTCAAACGTGATAAAATTGTTTCCATAAATAAAAATTTACGGATATATATATAAGATAAATACAAAATGTATGGGTATAGTGAAATGTTTAATAAAAATGAAAAATGGAGAAGAAGCAAAATGTTTGGCTACGGATTGTTCTTCTCCAGAGTTTCCAAAATTTGATTAATTATGGATGTAACTATTGTTTTAACTGCAATATGTACAATATGTGCAGTTTATCAAACATTCTTTCAAAAAAGAAAGTAATGTATGTGGGTACGTCATATCCT